>JAFXXC010000071.1 GCA_017542485.1 Acholeplasmatales bacterium | reverse complement strand
TTACTTGCATTTAGTGTTGCACTTGCATTACATGGAGCTTTATCAACAAATGGCGGTGCTTCATTTAATAGTATTGGTTTACCAATATTACTAAATATTGCATGCTTGGCATTAGGCTTTGTTTTTGGTTTATTGTTAAAGGTTTTATTACCCACAAAAAGAACATCAGATAATAGATTAATTATTGTTATAGCTACATTGTTCTTATTCTGTGGTATTTGTGCTTTGATGGGACAATCTCCACTTTTAGGTTGTATGGCAATGGGTATGACATATATTAATGTATCAAAGGATGAAAAACTATTTAAACAATTAAGTTATTTCCAACCACCAATTATGTTGTGCTTCTTCGTAATGAGTGGTATGAGATTTAATTTAAAATCATTTACTGATATGACACTTGTTGGTATAGCACCATTATTTGTTGTATCATTAGTTTATTTCTTTGCTAGAATAGTTGGTAAATATTCTGGTGCATATTTAGGTGGCTTGATTACAAAAAGCGACAAAAAAATTACTAGATATTTAGGTCTTGGCTTGATCCCTCAAGCTGGTGTTGCAATAGGTTTATCTATCATGGGTGCAGAAGCTATTGGTGGTAGCGATGGTGCTGCACTTCAAACAATTATTTTAGCTTCAAGTGTTCTTTATGAATTAGTTGGTCCTGGTTCTGCAAAATTAGGCTTATATTTATCTAAATCTTATTCTACAAATATTGATGAATTAGTTCCTCAAGAAACAGTTGTTGCAGAAGTAGAAACTAAAAATGATGTTGAAATTTTAATTGAACAAATTAATAGAATTCGTCAAAATATTCCTACTGTTGATGTTGTTGCCGAGGATGAAGCAGCATTTACTGAAGCAGCAGAAGAATATGCAGAAGAAAATTTGTTGAGAAGAAAATTTATAAATAGGAGATAAATCATATGAATGTTTTAGAAATAATAGATCCAATTAGTAAATTGTTTACTACTGGAATAGATTTAGATTTTGGTGTAAAAATTATTATTAGAGTTTTTATAACAATTATTTTAGCAGCATTTTTAGGTATTGAAAGAGCTAATAAAAGACATGCTGCAGGCTTAAGAACATTTATCATTGTTTCTTTAGCTGCTACAATTTCAGCTTTAACAGATTCATTTTTAATGGCTAATTATTCTGTAGTTATACCAGCAATGTCTGCTGCAACTGCAATTGGTATTGCCATTATTTCAAGTAATACAATTTTATATTCAAGTAAAAATCAAATTAAAGGTTTAACAACATCTGTTGCCTTATGGGGTCAAGCATTTGTTGGTTTCTCATTAGGATTTGGTTTATACACTGTAACTTTAGTTGCTGCTTTATTATTGATTATTTCTTTAAGTGCATTACCTAAATTAGAAATTTATTTAAAGAATAGATCAAATCATTTTGATATACATCTTGAATTAAAGAATAAAACTAATTTATCTGATTTCGTTCAAATTATCAGAAAATTAGGTTTAATAATTGATGATATTGAAGCAAATCCTGCGTATGCAAATACTGGTTTATATGTATATACAATTTCATTATCAATTTATAGTAAAGAATTAAAAAAATATAAAACTCATGCTGAAATAATTGAAGCATTACAATCAATTGATTATATTAGTCATATAGAAGAAATTAG
>JAFXXC010000007.1 GCA_017542485.1 Acholeplasmatales bacterium | reverse complement strand
TGCTGGCACGAAGTTTGCCGGTGCTTCCTCTCGAGGTACATTCAACTGAGCCGGAACTCAGCCTTATTCCCTCACGACAGTGGTTTACACACCGAAATGCTTCTTCCCACACGTGGCGTTGCTGCATCAGGGTTTCCCCCATTGTGCAATATTCCCTACTGCTGCCTCCCGTAGGAGTATGGACCGTTCTCAGTTCCATTGCGGCCGTTCAACCTCTCAGTCCGGCTACGCATCATCGCCTTGGTAAGCCTTCACCTCACCAACTAGCTAATGCGCCGCAGGCCCCTCTCTAAGTGATAAATCTTTAAATATTAAAAGATGCCTCTCAATATCCTATCCAGTATTATCCATCGTTTCCAATGGTTATCCTCGGCTTAAAGACAGGTTACCTACGTGTTACTCACCCGTTCGCCATGGTATTGCTACCATTCGACTTGCATGTATTAGGCACGCCGCCAGCGTTAATCCTGAGCCAGGTTCGAACTCTCCAAAAAAATTTATTTTTGTTTTGTTTTTATTTTTCCTTTTTGCTCATTCTTTTAAAAGAATTGCTTGTTTGTAATTCTTGTTCGTCATATATAGTTTTCAAAGATTTAGTTTTGCACGGTTTTGTGAGTCGTGCTTTTTCATTATACCTTATTTTAAAAACTTGTCAACAACTATTTTATTCTTTTTTACAAATTTTTTGCGCATTTTTTTAACCTATATATTATATATGTGTAGATAAAAAAGAAAAATCACCATCCTTAATCGAATAAAAATGGTGATTTGGTTCATTTTTTCTATATTTTAATATTTTTTTTAATAATATATAAATATTATTTATACATAATTTTTTCGAATAGCTTTGGCCCTTTTTTATAAACAAGTCTATATAGTATAAATATAACTATTATATATACTAGACTTATTGAACCAACTGCTACATATTTTAATGCTGGTATTTCCATGCCTACAACATTTAATGCTACATGAGCACCAACTAAAATAATTGATGGTAAAAATACAAATAACATAGGTAAATTAGCACACGCAGAATTCTTAAATACCTGAGTCTCGTTTTCAAATTCAAGCTTAGGCCATCTAAATCCTACTAAAATACCAGCTAAAGCTAATACAGCACCAGCAAATTGAGGATATAAATAAATAGCAAGAATCATATCAATACCATTATATCCCTTTATTAGCATAGCTATCATAATAAATGTAGATGCAAATATATTTAATGTAGCCTCCATTATTAATGCTATTCTAATCTTAGCTCTAATAATATCCTTAGGATTAATAGGGTAAGATCTTAGCATCTCAATATTATATTTACCTTCCATAGATAGGCTTGTAGATGAAGGTCCTGCAATAGAATTCATCATAATACCCATAGTAGGAACCATAAATACAAATACCTGGGCGATGATTGGCATCTCCTCTTCTACCCCTGGACCAGTTTGTTTAACAAAGAATGATGGAATTAATATGAATGCTATACCAATTATTAAGAAGAATAATTCTCCTAAAATACAATTAATAAAATAATTAGGCTTTCTATAAATTAATAACCATTCCTTCTTTAATAAAACTCTATTTAAATTTAAATCAGTATCAATATTCTTTTTAACCTTATCATAATCAACATGTAAAGCACCTGCATTCATCCATGTATTAACAGGTCTATAAATTAACGCAACCATAATAATAACAATTAATGCAGCGCCTAAATTAAATAATACAGAATATAGGAAGCAAATATAATCTCCAATTATAGCAAGCTGAATCCAATTAAGGAAGAATACATGAGTTATAAATTCACTTATCTTTTGAGCTCCACCATATGTTAGATATAAATATCCACCAAAGAATAAAGCAAAGAATAATAAGCTAATAATAATATTAATAAAATTAGCATGTCTACTTCTTGCTGATAATAATGCAGATATAGAACCAATAATAGCAGAAATTAAAATAGGTAGGAATGAAGCAAATACTGCAGAGCCAATTGCTATAAGGCCTGGTACGATAGTACCACCATTTACATAGAATATAATTACTGCAGGTACTATTAATGCTAAATCCTCAGCTAAATTAATTAAATATGTAGCTGTAAGCTTAGACGCTACAATACATACCTTAGTAACAGGTAAGCTTTCTAGAAATTCATAATCCTTTGCATTAAATATAATTGATTGTAGCTGATACATTGTTAAAACTAAATTTAACATTATAGCAGCGAATATCATTACTGGTAAGCAATATTCAATAGGCATACCAGCTTCTTTAAATTGCTGAAAAAACAAAAATGACAAAATAGATGAAGTAAATGCAAACAATGCCAATGTTAAGCCAAGCATCGCAAAGGCACTTTTTTGATTCTTCTTTTTTCTATTTGTATTAAAGCCAGATAAAAAGAATACCTTTGTTAATGTAATAAAATTATTCATTTGCTATAGTAGCCTCTTTTTCATTAAATATTTCTAAGAAGACATCCTCTAATGAGCTATCGGCTACAACATCCTCCATATTACCACTAGCAACAAGCTTACCTTGCTTAATGATTGCTACCTTATTACATAGCTTCTCAGCAACCTCAAGTACATGAGTTGAGAAAAAAATAGTATTTCCTTGGCTTACATATGATTTCATTTTTTCCTTTAATATATGAGTTGCCTTAGGGTCTAATCCAACAAAAGGCTCATCTAATATTAAATACTTAGGATGATGAGCAAAGGCTGCTAATAATACAATTTTTTGCTTCATACCATGAGAATATGATGAAACTAAATCTCCTAAGGCATTATAAATACCTAATTCCTTAGCGAAGTCCTCTACTTCCTTTTCATTATATTGCTCACCATAGATTGAAAGAATAAATTTAATATAATCTATTCCCTTCATAAAAGCATATACCTCTGGATTATCAGGAACATATGCCATCTTTCTCTTTACAGCAACAATATTATCCTTAATATCAGTGCCATCTACATAGATTTTACCTTCCTCAAAAGGTAAAATTCCAACTAATGATTTAATGGTTGTAGATTTACCAGCACCATTTAAACCAACAAAGGCAAATAGGTCGCCATCCTCTATCTCTAAGGATAAATCATCGACAGCCTTAATTCCCTTTACGTAAGATTTTGAAAAATGTTCAAACTTTACCATTATTAACTTTCCCTCCAAAACAAAACGATTATATCATATATGTATGATATTTTCAAATTCTACTATCTAGTGAATCTTCCAATTAAGAGGAACGAAAATAAAGCTACTAAAGCTGAAGCTGCAGAAATACTGATTCCAAGCGGCTTATTCTTTTCAATAAAAATTAAACCAACCCAGATTAAAGAAATGCTTATTGATAATAAAGCACAT
>JAFXXC010000070.1 GCA_017542485.1 Acholeplasmatales bacterium | reverse complement strand
ACGAACTAATACTGGATAACCTATTTCATTTGCAGCCTTAACTGCTTCTTCAACTGAATAGACACCATATCCTTTTGGCATAGGAATACCAATTTCATTCATAGCTTCTTCGAATAATTTTCTATCTTCAGCAATATCAATAGCACTAGCTTGTGTACCAAAAATCTTAATATTTTGATTAGCTAATTTATCAGCCAAGTTAATAGCTGTTTGTCCACCTAAAGCAACAACAACTCCTTCAGGCTTTTCATGGTCAATAACATTCATAACATCTTCAAATGTTAATGGCTCAAAATATAATTTATCTGATACAGTATAATCTGTTGATACTGTTTCAGGGTTACAGTTAATTATAATAGCTTCATATCCAGCTTCCTGAATACCCCATATAGCATGAACTGTAGTATAGTCAAATTCTACACCTTGTCCAATTCTAATAGGACCAGAACCTAAAACTACAATCTTCTTTCTATCTGATCTAATAGATTCATTTTCATGTTCATAAGTTGAATATAAATATGGAACATCACTTGAATATTCACCACCACAAGTATCAACTTTCTTATAAACTGGATATATATTATTTTCTTTTCTTATATTATAAACATCAACATAAGTTAATCCCCAACTTCTTGCAATATATGAATCACTAAATCCCATTTTCTTTGCTTCATATAATACTTCTACATTTTTAGGATTAGCCTTAATAACTTTTTCCATTTCAACAATATTATTAAGATTATGTAAGAATAATCTATCAATCTTAGTAATATCATATAAATCATCAATATCAGCGCCTAAACGTAATGCTTCACAAATACCATAAACTCTTTCATCAGTTTCTAATTTAATGAAATCGAATATTTCTTCTAAAGATTTACCCTTTAATGATGCTAATTCTAAATGATCTACCTTATTCTCTAAACTTCTAACTGATTTTAATAATGACTCTTCGATAGTTCTACCAATGCTCATTACTTCTCCAGTTGCCTTCATTTGTGTAGACAATTTACGATTTGCATCTTGGAATTTATCAAATGGGAATCTTGGAAATTTACATACAACGTAGTCAATTGTTGGTTCAAATGAAGCAACAGTTGCAGCAATTCTAATCTCATCTAATGTTAAACCGCAAGCTATCTTACTAGATACTCTAGCAATAGGGAAACCTGATGCTTTAGAAGCTAAAGCTGAAGATCTTGATACTCTTGGATTAACTTCAATTAAATAATACTTAAATGAATATGGGTCTAAAGCAAATTGAATATTACATCCACCCTCTAAGTCTAAAGCTCTCATCAACTTAACAGCTGATTCCTTTAACATAGAGAATTCCTTTAATGTTAATGTTTGTGCAGGCGCTAAAACAATTGAATCACCTGTATGTACACCAACTGGATCAATATTTTCCATTGAGCAGATAGCAATGACTGTATCATTCTTATCTCTCATCATTTCAAATTCAATTTCTTTATAACCCTTTATACTCTTTTCAACTAATACCTGAGATACAGGAGATAATTTTAATGCATTCTTAGCAAGTGGTAATAATTCATCATCATTTTCTGCAAATCCACCACCAGTACCACCTAATGTAAATGCAGGTCTTAAAATAACTGGATAGCCAATATCATGTGCAGCCTTAAAAATTTCATCTAAATTATTTGCAATTTCAGACTCAATAACAGGCTCACCAATAGAAATACATAATTCCTTAAATAATTCTCTATCCTCAGCCTTATCAATTGTATCTGCTTTAATACCTAATAATTCAACGCCACACTCATCTAAGATACCTTTCTTAGCAAGTGCCATACCTAAATTTAAACCTGTTTGACCACCCATTGAAGCAATCAATCCATCAGGACGTTCATATCTAATAATCTTAGCAACATGCTCCAAATCAAGTGGTTCCATATAAATCTTATCTGCTATGTTAGGGTCTGTCATAATAGTTGCAGGATTTGAGTTAACTAAAATAACTTCATATCCTTCTTCCTTAAGTGACAAACAACATTGTGTACCAGCATAATCGAATTCAGCAGCCTGACCAATAACAATTGGACCAGAACCAATAACCATTATTTTCTTTATATCAGTACGTCTAGGCATTTTTCTTACCTCCTAACATATTAATAAATCTTCTAAATACATAATCATCACTATCTGATGGAGATGGATTATATTGAACTGCAATAACCTTATTCTTCTTATCCTCAACACCAGCTATAATACCATCAATAACATTTTGATGAGTTGGCTTTAATTCAGTCTTTTTAAGTGATTCAATATCTACTGCATATTGATCATTTTGACTTGTAATTTCAATTCTATTAGTCTTTAAATTTCTAACAGGAATATTACAACCATTATGACCTACTTTTTGCTTATATAATTTCGCACCATAAGCAAGCTCAATTACTTCTTGTCCTAAACCAACACCTAAAATAGGCATCTTACCCTTTAATGTATTAATTGTATCAATTACATTATCGATATCATATGGATTAGATGGGCCATCAGAAATAAATATTCCATTTGGCTTATATTTCATAATTGTTTCAATAGATGCATTATAAGGTACTACTACTACATTACATCCTAAATCCTTTAACATCTTAATTAAGCTTCTCTTTAAACCTAAATCGATACAAGCAATAGTATATTTATAATTCAATGTTCTTGAATACCATACTTTCTTTGTTGATATCTTTGATACAACATCCTTTGGAACATTATATTCTTTAATTTTCTTTAAACACTCATTTGTATCGGTATCAATATTAGCAATCATAGCTCTCATAGAGCCCTTTTCTTTAATAATTCTAACTATTTCTCTTGTATCAACTCCACTGATTCCTGGAACATTATTTTCATCCATTCTTTCAGCAAGTTCATGAGTATATCTAAAATTAGAAGGATATTTACTATATTCTCTAACAACTAAACCTGAAATAGTTAATTCATTTGATTCATAATCTTCATCAGTTAAACCATAACTACCTATTACAGGATATCCCATAACCATAATATATTCCATATTTGATGGATCAGAGAATGCCTCCTGATATCCAACAACTGAAGTATTATATACAAGTTCAGCTACTCTTTCACCATTTGAGCCAAATCCTTGACCTTCAAATACTGTACCATCTTCTAATACAAGCTTCTTATCCTTCATATTTTCCTCCTAAATTATTATATATAACCTTACCATCTTTTATTGTTAACTTAGTAAAACCATATAATTTTCTTCCAATAAATGGACTATTCTTACTTAATGATTCTATTTCACCATATGAATAAATATGACTATTATTAATATCAAATACTGCTATATCAGCAATATCACCAATATTAAGTCCTCTTTTAGGTAAATTAAATACCTTAATTGGATTATAAACCATCAAATCCAACATTCTATCTAAACTAATAATACCAGTCTTTACAAATTCTGTATAAATTAATGGAAACATTGTTTCAACACCAATAATACCATTTGGTGCCTTCAAAAATTCAAGTGCTTTTTCTGCTTCACTATGAGGAGCATGATCAGTTGCGATAATATCACATGTACCATCAACTAAAGCCTCAATACAAGCTAATCTATCATCCTCAATTCTTAAAGGTGGATTCATTTTAAAATTAGGATTTAGATTAACTAAATTCTTATTTAATACTAAATGATGAGGAGCTATTTCACAAGTGATATTTCTATATCCCTCAGCCTTTGCTTTTCTAACTAGTTCAATAGACTTTCTAGTTGATAAATGACAAAAATGATATCTACAACCAATTTTCTTTGCCATTTCAATTTCTCTTTCAACAGCTACAATTTCACCTTCTGGTTCTTTATTTTTAATATATTTTAAATCCTCAGAATGTGATGCAATAACAATATCATACTTAAGTGCTTTTTCCATCTGTGTCTCTAATACACCAATATTGTTATTACCCATACCATCATCACTTATTGCATATACTAAATCATGGAATTCATCAACCAAGCTTGCTTCTTTTCCTTGTTCACCAATCGTAATTGAACCATATGGATAACAATTTATTAAACTATCACGCTTAATAATATCTAATTCCTTTAATAAATTCTCTCTACAATCAGGAACTGGTTTTAAATTAGGCATAGGCATACAAGATGTTATACCACCCTTTGCAGAAGCCATTGTACCACTTTTAATTGTTTCCTTATATTCATATCCAGGCTCTCTAAAATGTACATGTACATCAACTAAACCAGGTGTGATTAACATTCCATCAACATCAAATATTTCACAATCACATTCAATATTATCATCTATATTTTTAATCTTACCATTATCTATTAAAATGTCTTTTTTTACCATTTTATTATCTAAAACGATATTTCCATTTTTTAATAATATCATAGATTACCATCCAAACTATCACTAATAACTGCCATTCTAATATAAACACCATTAGTCATTTGTTTATATATTCTACTCTTTTCACATTCAGCAACACTATCAGCAATCTCAACACCTCTATTAATTGGAGCCGGATGCATAATAATTGCATTATCCTTCATTCTCTCCATTCTTTCATGAGTCATACCATATTTTTCATGATATTCCTCTCTAGTCATATTCATAGCCTCTTGATGACGTTCAAATTGAATACGTAATAACATAATAATATCCATCTTTTCAATTGCCTCATCAAGTGGCATATATGGTGCACAATGGTCATTAAACATTTCAGGACCCGAAATATATACATCCATACCTAATCTTCTCATTACTTCAATATTAGTATGAGCAACTCTTGAATGAGATATATCACCAACAATACAGCACTTCAATCCTTCAAATTTACCAAATTCCTCATATATAGTCATCAAATCTAAAAGGCTCTGTGTAGGATGGTTTGCTTTACCATCACCACCATTAAAGATTGGAATCTTAATACCTTCTAATTCTTTAAAATATTCATCCTTAGAATGTCTAATTACAACACCATCAACACCTAATGCTTCAAATGTTCTTACAGTATCGTATAATGTTTCACCCTTAGCTATACTTGATAATTGAGTATCAAAATCAACAACCTTTATACCCAAATTCATTAATGCACATTGAAATGAATATTGTGTACGAGTTGAATTTTCAAAAAATAGGGTTGCAATTTTCTTATCTGGATAAGAAATACGGAACCCTCTTTTTAGCTTCTCGGCATACTTGATCAATTCAATTATCTTTTCAGTCTTTAAATCTTTTAATGTTAATAAGCCTCTCATGATATCACCTCAAAAAAAATAGTTTTCAAGCCCATAGACCAGAAAACCAGTAAATACCATAATCAATAATTTATTAGTCTTGTTAGCCTCTCTGGACTATCTTAAAGCTTTATCGTTATCAATGATATCATAGATAACTATTCTATTCAAGAATAAACTACCTATATTATTAAAATAAATCAAAACGTTATTTCCATAAGTTTTCGTAATAATTAAACTAAATATAAGCCTTATTTATAAATTTCATTTATCATTTTGAAATAAACATCATAATCTCTATCACTAAAAACATTAAAGATTACTTTTTTGATATTTACATTATCTTTATTCAAATATTCTCTTACTGTATTTATCGCAATCTCTGATGCTAAATTAATAGGGTAACCAAAAACACCAGTTGATAATGAACAAAAACAAATACTCTTCAACTTCATTTCATCTGCCTTTTTTAAACATGATAAATAAGAATTTCTTAAATCTATTTCATTTTGTTTACTTCTATCATAAATTGGTCCAACAGTATGAAAAATATATTTTGCAGGTAAATTATATCCTTTAGTTACTCTACATCTACCATTAGGTTCTAATCGACCCTTCATCTCATTCATAATATCACGTCTTACTTGTAACCCAGCAAATGAATGAATCGCATTATCAATACAATAATGTAGAGGTGCTTTACAACCTAATAATCTTGAATTACATGCATTTACAATCGCATCACATCTAATATTTGTAATATCACCCTTATATAAATAGATATTATTAGCTATACATTCAATATCATCAATATCAACAATGTTTCTTCTCTTATAAATATCTTTTAAAACATTATTTTGTTTTTCATAAAATTCATCACTTAAATTATTATTCATTGTAATATTCATTAATGCTCTTAAATTTTCTTCATCATTTTTGCCATAATTAAATTTTATAAAATTAATATTTTGCAAATAATTAATGCACCATTTTAAATCATCCACTATAAATCACCCTTATTTAATTTTAACAATTATATAGCATTATTCAATATTTATTACTTTTTTCAGAACTTTCGTAATAAAAACATCCTATAAATGTTTTATTTTTAATAAAAACATTATATAATAAAATAAATGTTTCGCTTATTTATTCTATGATTGGAGGTATCCATTATGGGAGATACAATCTTTTTATTAGAAAATTTAAAATCAAAAGCTATTGAAGAAAATAATACAGAATTATTAAAAACTCTTAATTCTGATTCTTTTTATAATTCATTAATTGATGTGACTAAAACACTTCAAAAACTTAATTTTGAAATTAATCCTAAAGATGTGGTATTTAATTATGAAAAAGAAATAAATCTAAAAATCTCCCATGCTTTAGCTCAAAATTATTTTGTAATGTATTATGTTAATATCACGACAAATGATTATGTTGGCTATACAAGATGTGATAAATACCAATCATTAAAAATAACTAATGAAGGTACAGATTTTTTCAATGATGCAATTAAAAATGCTCAAGTAGTTATTTATAAAGATGATATTGAATTTGTTACAACAATGTTAAAAAAAGAAAAAATTCTAGATGAAACAAAAAATGGTCAAACTTATTCTTTTACATATCGTCTTTTATTAAATAATATTTCAACATATGTAAGTCTTATGGCAACAAGATTAATTGATGATCCAAATAATTTAATTATCGGTGTATCAAATGTTGATAATTTGATAAGACGTGAATTAGAATACAAAAAACAAGTAAAACAAAATGTTACATACTCTAATATAGCCTTATCATTAGTTAAAGATTATTTTGTAATATATTATGTAAATATTGATAATTCAAATTACATCGAATATACATTAAATGATGAAACACAATCATTAAATGTTTTATCTGAAGGCGAAGACTTCTTCTTTGATTCTAAAATGAATGCTAGAAGGTATATAGTACCTGAAGATCAAGATAAATTCATTAACGCCCTTGATAGAGACTATTTATTATCTGAAATAGAATCTGGAACATACAAACTAGTTTATAGACAATTAATTAATAATAAACCAGTATATGTAACATTTAAATGTATGAAATTAGCATCAGACTCTAATCATTTTGTTTTAGCAGTAAGTAATATTGATGCCCAAACAAAAAAAGAAAATAAATATAAACGCGAATTAGCATTAGAAAAATCTTTAGCTAGAACAGATGCATTAACAGGTGCTTCTAACAAATTCTCATATAATGAATTTGAAAAGGAAATCAATGAACATATTTCTAAAAAATTATTAGATCAATTCGCTGTTGTTATTTGTGACATAAATGACTTAAAACAAATAAATGATACTTTAGGTCATGACGCAGGTGATGAGTATATTAAAAGTGCTATGAAAGTTATGAAATCAATATTTAAACATAGTACAATATTTAGAATTGGTGGAGATGAATTTGTTTCAGTATTAGATGGTAACGATTATTACAATCGTGAATACTTATTAAAAAAATTAAGAGATACAAATCTCAAGAATATGAATACAACTAAAGCTGTTGTTGCATGTGGCATGTCAGAGTTTATACCTAATGTTGATACAAAACTTATAGATGTATTTAAACGAGCTGATGAGGCAATGTATAAAGATAAAAAAGAATTAAAAGAAATTGGGGCTAAATAACCCCAATTCTTTTTCTTCTATTTTGTTTTACCTAGTCTATATTTAAAATCCATATAACCAAAATTAGTTAATTTCTCTAATGTATCATCAGAGTGTAATATATAAATATCAGGTAATGGCATGCCATTAAAAGTATTTGTTTTTACTGTTGTATATAATGCCATATCACCAAATATTAAATAATCACCAACATTTAATTCCTTACTAAACTTATAATCACCTGTAACATCACCTGATAAACATGTAGGTCCACCTATTCTATATTCAATATTACAATCATCTAAATCAGCCATATATAAAGGTGGTAAATAAGGCATTTCAATAACATCAGGCATATGACAAGCTGCACTTGAATCACTTATTGCAATATAATCATCATGATTTTTAAAAGTATCTAATACTTTAGAAACTAAATAACCAGCATTTAATACAATACCTTCACCAGGTTCTAAATATACTTCTGTATTCCAATTATCTTTTGCATATTTAATACAATTCTCTAATCTATTAATATCATAATCACTTCTAACAATATGATGTCCACCACCAAAATTAACCCATTTTAATTTTCTTAAATATTTACCAAATTTATCATTAACAACATATAATGTTTTTTCTAAATCATCAGAATTTTGTTGACATAACGTATGAAAATGAATTCCTGATAATAAACTAAATAATTCATCATTCATTTCTTTTTCAAAAGAATCTATTGTAATACCAAGTCTTGATTTTTTACTACAAGGATCATAAATATCAGGTCCTTTTTGTGTAGAATATTCAGGATTAATTCTAACACCAATTTTCTTACCTAACAATTTAGCTTTAGGACCAAATTTTCTTAATTGATTAATTGAATTAAAAACAATATGATCCGCATATTGTAATATTTCATCAAATTCATCATCACGATAAGCTCCACTAAACACATGTACTTCTTTATTAGGTAATTCCTCTTTACCTAATCTTGCCTCAAACAATCCTGAGGCTTCAGTACCAGCAATAAATGGTGATAATGTTTGAAATAAATCATAATTAGAAAAACATTTTAAAGCAAGTAATATCTTACAACCAGTTCTATCTTGTATACCTTTAATTATTTTTCCATTTTCAATTAATCTTTTCTCATCCATCGCGAAAAAAGGTGTTTTAACACCTTTAAACATTTCTTCTGGAGTTTTATCTTTAAATCTTATAAAAGGATCTCTTAAATCTCTCATTTAGTCCACCATTACTGGATTATAACTTTCTGTCTTAGGTAATCCATATTTATCTAATGCTTCAATAAAGGGATCTGGATCAAATTCTTCTACTGTCTTACTTCCAGGAGTTGTCCATATTTTCTTTAATATTAACATCGCGCCACACATAGCAGGAACACCTGTAGTATAACTTACTGCCTGTGAGCCAACTTCTTTATATGATTCTTGATGGTCACACATATTATATATATAATATGTCTTTTCTTTACCATCTTTTACTCCTCTAAAAATACAACCAATATTAGTCTTACCATGTGTTCTAGGTCCTAAAGATGCAGGATCTGGTAATAATGCCTTTAAGAATTGAATAGGGACAATCTTTTGTCCATTAAAATCTATAGCCTTTGTAGATAATAATCCAACATTTTCTAAACAATTCATATGTCTTAAATAGCTTTCACCAAAAGTCATATAGAATTTTATTCTCTTAATTTCAGGATAATTCTTAGCTATAGATTCAATTTCTTCATGGTGAAGTAAATACATATCCTTCATTCCAACGCCATCAAAATTATATTCTTTTTTTATACTCATTGCAGGAACCGAAATCCACTTACCATTCTCATAATAAGCACCTTCACTAGATACTTCTCTTAAATTAATCTCAGGATTAAAATTAGTAGCAAATGGATACCCATGATCTCCACCATTGCAATCTAGGATATCAAGTGTATCTATTCTATCAAATTCATGCTTTTTAGCATAAGCAACATATGCTTGAGTAACACCTGGATCGAATCCACAACCAAGTAAAGCTATTAAGCCTTTTTCTTTAAATTTCTTATCATATTCCCATTGATATTTATAATCAAAATATGCAGTAAAATTCTTTTCTTTTACTCTTCTCTCGTAGTCTTTTCTCCAATTAGGCTCATTTACATCCTCAGGTTCATAAGCTGCAGTATCTAAATAATGACAATTGCATTCTAAACAAGCATCCATAATAATTAAATTTTGATATGGCATACCCAAATTCATAACTATTTCAGGCTTATATTCTTTAAATAATTTAACTAATTCATCAAAATTATTAGTATCAATCTTACATGTTGTAATATTTGTCTTAGTCTTACCTTCAAGTTCCTTTTTTACCTTATCACATTTTTCTATTGTTCTTGAAGCAATACATAAATCAGTAAATACTGAATCTAACTGACAACATTTATGAATCGCAACTTGTGCTACTCCACCACAACCTATAATTATTACTCTACTCATCTTAAATACTCCTTACCTTAAAAATTTGGAGGGCATGAAACCCATATAACCTTAGCGATACTATCGCTATTATTTTTTATATAATGATTCTTATTTGATATAAAATAAAAAGATTCACCACTTTTACATGTAAGAACCTCATCACCATAAATTACTAATATTTCTCCTTCAATAACATAACCAAATTCTTCCCCTGTATGAGGATAATCATGGAATGTTTCACCTAATTCATGTAATTCAACACAAATAGGCTCCATCACATGTTCCTGTGAAGTAGGAACTAACCATGTTTGGAGATAATTATCAAATTGTTTTTGATATTGTTCTTCTTTTGTAAATATAATTTTATGATTATTATCATCCTTGAAAAAATCACTCAAATTCATTCCTAATACTTCAAGTATTATCTCAAGCGTTTCTAATGACGGTGAAACTGAATCACTTTCAAGCTGGGATATATAACCTTTAGTTAACTCACATCTATTAGCAAGCTCCTGCTGGGTTAATTGTAAAAGTTTTCTTCGTTCTTTTATCTTATTACCAACCTTCATTAAAAACACCTCCTTGTTTGAAATCTCTAATCTTCAAGTTTGAAATTCCTAAACTTTAAACTACTCATATTTTACTACCAATAATCTAAATTTTCAATCTTTATTTCATTAAATAAAATACCAACACAAATACTTGCGTTGGTATATAAATTATTTAACTAATAATACAAATATTGCGATTAATTCCATATTACTAACATAACCATCAATAGTATAAAGATAATTGCCACAATATTCTTTTATATTCTTTCCATCAAATTCATATAATGTTCTTCCACAATACCTTTTAAAATATCTACCATCGAATTCAAAAATATAATTGCCACAATATTCTTTTATTCTATTCCCATTTACTTCATATAGGTAATTGCCACAATATCTTTTTATTCTATTATCATTTATTTCATATAAATAATTGCCACAATATTCTTTTATTCTTCCAGATTCAATAGTATATAAATAATTACCACAATATCTTTTTAAAATTGCCATAATAAAATCCCCTAACTGTATATTTATTATACAACAATTAGAGGATTTATTTAATATTTATTATTCTTCATTAATAACTGAAGTCTTCATTGTTATTTCTTCTAATACATTTAATAATACTTTAACAGTATCTAAGCATGTAAATACATTTACATTATTATCAATAGCTGCTCTTCTTATGATTTTACCATCAAGTGATACTGAACCAGCACCTTCTGATGAGGTATTTAAAACATAAGTAACATATCCAGCTTTTATTGATTCTAATATTTCTTCAGAACCTTCACTTATTTTCTTCTTAATTCTTGTTTTAATACCATGTTCTTTTAAGAATTTAGCTGTACCTGAAGTAGCTTCAATATTAAATCCTAAATCATAGAATCTCTTTATCAAAGGAAGTGCCGCATCCTTATCAGCATCTGCGATAGTAGCTAATATTGTACCATAATTAGCAACTCTTGTGCCTGAAGCCTTTAAAGACTTAAATAATGCTCTATTTAATGAATAATCATATCCAATAGCTTCACCTGTTGATTTCATCTCTGGTGACAATACAACATCAAGTCCAGTTATCTTTGTAAATGAGAATGTAGGTGTCTTAACATACCATCTCTTACGCTTTGGTGCTACACCAACATAACCTAAATCTTTTAATTTTTGTCCTAACATTACCTTAGTTGCGATATTTGCGATAGGTATATTAGTAGATTTAGCTAAGAATGGTACTGTTCTTGATGATCTTGGGTTTACTTCAATAATTGATACATTGTTATTCTTATCAACTATGAATTGGATATTATATAAACCAACCATCTTTAACTTCTTACCAATTCTATTTGTATAATCTATTATTGTCTTTTGAGCTTCTTCATTTAATGAATATGGAGGATATACACTCATTGAATCTCCTGAGTGAACTCCTGTTCTTTCAATATGCTCCATAATACCTGGAATAAACACATCTTCACCATCACAAATAGCATCTACTTCACATTCTTGACCAAATACATATTTATCTACTAAAATAGGGTGTTCATTATCAAATGCTAATGCCTCTTTTACTTTAGCTTTTAATATTTTTTCTTCATAGACAATATGCATCATTCTACCACCAAGAACGAATGATGGTCTAACTAATACTGGATAGCCTATTTCTTTAGCAGCCTTAAGTGCATCTTCTAATGTAAATACACCATAGCCCTTTGGCATAGGAATACCAATTTCATTCATAGCCTCTTCGAATAATTCTCTATCTTCTGCTAAATCAATTGAATGTGATGAGGAACCAAAGATTTTAACTCCAGCCTTGTCAATCTTAGATGCTAAGTTGATAGCTGTTTGACCACCAAGTGCTACAACAGCACCCTCTGGTTGTTCAAAATGAATTATATTCATTACATCTTCATAAGTAAGTGGTTCAAAATATAATTTATCTGATACAGTATAATCTGTTGATACTGTTTCAGGGTTACAGTTAATTATAATAGCCTCATATCCAGCTTCCTGAATACCCCATATAGCATGAACTGTAGTATAGTCAAATTCTACACCCTGTCCAATTCTAATAGGACCAGAACCTAAAACTACAATCTTCTTTCTATCTGATCTAATTGATTCATTTTCATCTTCATATGTTGAATAAAAATATGGAACATATGCTTTAAATTCAGATGCACATGTATCTATCATCTTATATACTGGATAAATATTATATTTATTTCTTAAATCATACATCTCATATGGAGTTTTATTCCATATTTTACCTAAATATGAATCACTAAATCCCCACTTCTTAGCATATCTTAATGTATCTTCATCTAAGTTTGAATTCTTTAATTCATTTTCAATTTCAACAATATGCATAATCTTATCCAAGAAGAATCTATCTATCTTTGTAATCTTATAAATCTTTTCTATAGATACTCCTCTTCTAAATGCTTCAGCAACTGCATAAATTCTTTCATCTGTATTATCATCAATAAATTGTAATAAATCAGAATCACTCATCTCTTTACACTTAGCTAATTCGATATGATCAACCTTATTCTCTAAGCTTCTAATTGCCTTAAGTAATGATTCTTCAAAACATCTACCGATACTCATTACTTCTCCAGTTGCCTTCATTTGTGTAGATAATTTACGATTTGCATCTTGAAATTTATCAAATGGGAATCTAGGGAATTTAGTTACTACATAATCTAATGTTGGTTCAAATGAAGCAACAGTTGATGAAATTGCAATTTCATCTAATGTTAAACCACATGCAATCTTAGCAGATACTCTTGCAATAGGGAAACCTGATGCTTTAGAAGCTAAAGCTGAAGATCTTGATACTCTCGGATTAACTTCGATCACATAATAATTAAATGAATATGGGTCTAATGCATATTGAACATTACAACCACCTTCAATACCTAATGCTCTAATAATTCTTAATGCTGAATTTCTTAACATTTGATATTCTTTATTAGTTAATGTTTGAACAGGAGCAACAACTATTGAATCACCTGTATGTACACCAACTGGGTCTAAATTTTCCATTGAGCAGACAATAATAGCAGTATTATTCTTATCTCTCATTACTTCAAGCTCAATTTCCTTAAAGCCCTTAATACTTTTTTCAACTAATACCTGAGTAACAGGTGATAATTTTAAAGCATTCTTAACAAGTGGTCTTAATTCTTCTTCATTATCTGCAAAACCACCACCAGTACCACCTAATGTAAATGCAGGTCTAATAATAATAGGGTAACCAATCTTATTAGCTGCATCACATGCTTCATCTATTGTAGTTGCAATAATTGATTCACAAATTGGTTCACCAATATTTAAACATAATTCTCTAAATAATTCTCTATCCTCGGCACGCTCAATCGCATCTGCTGTAGTACCTAATAACTCTACATTACATTCTTCTAGGATACCTTTTCTTTGTAATTTCATACCAAGGTTTAATCCTGTTTGACCACCAATTGAACATAATAGTCCATCAGGACGTTCAAATCTAATTATTTTAGCAACATGTTCCAAATCAAGTGGTTCCATATATACTTTATCTGCAATCTTTGTATCTGTCATAATAGTTGCAGGATTTGAATTAACTAATATAACTTCATAGCCTTCTTCTTTTAAAGCAAGACAAGCTTGTGTACCAGCATAGTCGAATTCTGCAGCCTGACCAATTACAATTGGACCAGAACCAATTACCATTATTTTCTTAATATCTTTACGTTTAGGCATTTCTATTACCTCCAAAATCACGTAGTAAATCTATAAATTGATTGAATAAATATTCTGAATCTTCAGGTCCAGCTGCAGATTCAGGGTGATACTGAATTGACATAACGTGATTCTTAGTATCTCTAACACCTTCAAGTTCACCATCAATTACATTAACATGTGTCAATTCTAATCCAGTACCCTCTAATGAATTCTTATCAATTGCGAATGAATGATTTTGGCTTGTAATTTCTACTTTGCCATTTATTAAATTTTTAACTGGGTGGTTCGCACCACGATGTCCAAATTTCATCTTATATGTCTTAGCTCCATATGCTAAACCAATAATTTGATGACCTAAGCAGATACCAAAGATTGGTAATTCACCTTTACATCTTCTTACTAATTCAATAACAGGCTTAGCATCCTCAGGATCACCAGGACCATTTGAAATAAATAATCCATCTGGTTGATGTTTCATAATATCTTCATATGTTGATGTGTAAGGAACTACAACAACATTACAACCAAATTTATTAAATTTTCTTACTATATTCATCTTAATACCACAATCTACAGCAACAACTGTATAATTTGGATTAGCTGTTCTTGAATACCATACTTTCTTTGTAGAAACTTTATCTAATTGATTATGTTCAAATCCACGTTCATTAATTTCTTTTAAACATTCCTCTTTAGGCTTATCAATATCACAAATCATCGCAAGCATAGAACCTTGATCTCTAATAATTCTTACTAGTTTTCTAGTATCAATATCAGAAATACCAGCAGCGTCATTTTCATCCATTACATCACCTAAAGTTTTAGTAGCTCTAAAGTTAGATGGATAATCATTATACTCTCTAACAATAAAACCACTCATCTTAATTGATTTAGATTCATAATCATCATCTGTAATTCCATAATTACCAATAAGTGGATATGACATACATACAATTTGTCCACAATATGAAGAATCTGATAAGATTTCTTGGTAACCAACCATTGAAGTATTGAATACTACTTCAGCAATAACCTCTTTATTACTACCAAATCCAACTCCATAAAACTCCATACCATTAGATAAAACTAATTTACGATTTTTAACAATCTTCATAATTTTCTCTCTTTCTATTTAAGATAATAAAAAAGTTTTCCAGCCAAAAAGACCAGAAAACTAGTAATATCAAAAAACTATTATATTCTAATCTTGTTAGCCTCACTGGACTATCTTAAAGTTTCCGTAAAAATAATATCACTATATTAACATCTATTCAAGATATTTTTTAAATTTATTTAAAAATAATAGCATATAAGTTTCAACCTATATGCTATAACAATTTATTTGCTTAATACTTTCTTTACATAATTAATATCTAAACTTAAAAATTTAGAAATATCTTCAATCGATAATCCATTATTATGCATTGTCTTGATATTTTTCAAGTTCTATTCTCCTCGCTTCTATCTTAGCCTCATCTATTACTGATTGATAATCATCCTCATCTTCTTTTTCGATTCTTCGTATCATCTTTTTTATTTCTTCTTCAGTGTACTCTCTTATCACTTTGGCCACCTCGCTTACTAATGAATTTTGACTTTTTGTATATTTATCTAAATCGTTTGTCTTAAATACTTCTACCATCTCTAAAATCATTTTATCATATTCATTAAGCTTTGTTAAGCCATTT
>JAFXXC010000069.1 GCA_017542485.1 Acholeplasmatales bacterium | reverse complement strand
TCCATAAATTCAATCCACCTAATACATCATATTCTAAATATGATATATCATCTAAAGATATGAATCTCATTATCTCTGGATCATAATATCTATTATTTAGATAATATAATCCAATCTCTTTATCATAATAATATGATCTATATCTTATAGGATTTATATTTGCTATATCATTTACATTTAATATTATATTATTTATGCCGTTTCATAAGCCAAAACATTTATTTTTTCACGACAATCATACACATATACTTCTATATATAAAAGCGACGATAAGTATGTTTCGTAAGATACATCATTATTTCCAATATCACTTTTATTGATTCAAAATATCTAAAATGATTTTTTCTAATACTTCAATCGTTGATATACCCGACTCTAGATAACTCGCATCTTTTATTGATTTACCATTAAGAATTATTTCTCCTCTATCAGTAACAATACAGTACTTTTTTTCATTATATTCAAACTCACAAACAACATTACCAAAAATTTCAGGATAATAGTTTAGATTATAATTTGAAATACAATGTTCGTTAAAAATTCCAATTATTTTTTCTCTACAATCCTTCATATTTTATTAAACCACACTCTATTTTTTCACATTTAATATAATTATTGTTAGCGTTTCAACAAACATAAAAGTTAAAAAATATATCAGTGAAATCATATTTAGCAATTTAGATTCAAATCCGTTCAAAAACAACGCAAAAATAATGATAGAAACGATAACATTTAAGAGGAAATTCACAATAGTTTCATATGCAATAATTTTTAATTTAGGATGTGCTTTCTTATTAATATAGATGTATCTTAATATAGAATCATCATCTATTTTTTGTTTATCTAAAGTCTTACGAGAACAATTATTTAAGTTAGTAGGCCAAACAACAGCACCTATATAATATGCCAAAAATTCCAACCAAATAAGTAATAATCCAACCATAATGTGCACCTAAATCCATTCGTTAACTAAAGTAGCACCAATCGCAGTCAAAGTATTTATCACACTCAATTTTACTAGATTGATAGCCGTTAGTTTAGCAATTATTTTTGGTAACGCCTTTGATATGGAAGTTATTAATTGCTTACTGTATAAATTAAACACTCCTGCTATACCTCTGCTTGACATATTTCTAGCTAAATACTTGTTTGATGCATTATACAAAATACTAAATGTTTTATTCACTTCTTTATTATTCAATAAACCTTTACCTAATTCTTTTGTATTTTGTGAACCAGCACCGCCCCATAATCCTAATCCAAAATTTATGATTCCCATAATCGCTGCTTTACCCCAATCTATGGACTCCCATTCGCCATTTGATTCGATTACATCAGTTAAAACACTTCCAGCAAAACCAAGACCACTAGAAATAAATGCCGAAGCTAACGCACCAAAACCACTCGCAGCTACCAATCCACTTAAGGCACCTATAGTACTGTCAAGTAAAACTTGCCAACCATTAATATTGCTCCACCCATTTGTTATTCCTTGAGAAAATACACTAATAGTCGCACCTATTGTTGCACCAGCAATTGCACCAACAATTAATGCAGTAAGACTAATAATGAAGTTTCCATCCGGATCCACATACATAATAGGATTATTATTACAATAAGTCCATAAATTCAATCCACCTAATACATCATATTCTAAATATGATATATCATCTAAAGATATGAATCTCATTATCTCTGGATCATAATATCTATTATTT
>JAFXXC010000068.1 GCA_017542485.1 Acholeplasmatales bacterium | reverse complement strand
TGACTTTATATTATTTCTATCTTCAATTAACTCTAAGAAGTCTCTGGTCTCGGCCGCAGTCATTTTAGCAAGACCAAAATCATCTAAAATTAATAAATCAACATTCTTATATTTGTTCATAAGTTTGTTATAAGAATTGTCGCTTTTCGAAATATTAATATCAAGCATTAATCTTGGTACTCTAATATAAGAAACCTTATAATTAAACATACAAGCTCTATAGCCTAAAGCTGAAGCAATGTATGTTTTACCAGTACCGGTCGCGCCCGAAACCACCAAATTCTTACCTTGGCTTACCCAAGTACATGACGATAAAATAGAAAACAATTCTCTATTTAGATTTCTTTCAGGTGAAAAATCAATGGTAGTTATATCAGGCTTCATCTTAAAGTTAGCTTTTTTAGCTAGTGTAGCAATTTTTTTATTGTGTCTAGCATTTATTTCAAAATCCAACAGTACAGCTAATCTAGAATCAAAATCTAATGACATAAATTCTTTAACATCATTGTAATCCTGATAATAAGAAGCCATATTAGACAGATTTAATTGTTTTAGTTTTTTAATATTTTCTTGATTCATTATTCATTACCTCCATAATATTCTTTTCCTCTTACATTATCATTTTTAATTGGAGTTTCCATAGGAGGTGGGGTAATGCATAATAGATGTTTGAATATTTCATTACAAGCTTTAAAACTGTATGTTTTATTTTCGTTACAAAGCTTAATAGCTTCAATAAAAACATTTTTATTGGCTCTACAAAGCTTTTGTAATCCAAGACAACCTCTATAACGTATTTGTTCAATTGTAACGCCATTAAACATTCCATTCATGAATTCAACGACATCATCAGAAATAGATTTTGCCCACTTTTTAAATGACTGTTGATTAATACCATTAAATGCTTGATGATTAGGTGGCATATGTTCTATAGAAGTTGTGTATAAGTTTTTATAGGATCTTGGATGGGTGCAAATACGCTCATTATTATGCCATATTTCTATAATTAAAGGTTTAGCCTTAACTTCAACCTTTTCACCGATATATTTATATGGAACAGAGTAGTATTTATGTTCATATTCGATATGATAATCAATATTTACTTTAGCAAAAACCGAATCAATTATTTCGTATCTTACTTTAGGTAATGGTAATAATGCAGGTTTATCTTCATTTATAAATACAGATTCACGACTTCCTTCTTTCTTTTGGAAAGGCTTGACAACAAAATCAGCAAGATGTTTCCAAACTGATTTATTAATCTCATCTATTGAATGAAATTGTTCGTTTCTGATTTTTAGCATTATATACCTTTCGACAGCATCAAACACTGATTTTTCTACGCTAGATTTATCTTTTGGTGTTCTAACTCTAGCTGGAATACAAACAGCCCCATAGTATTCCACTAATTCAGCAAATGATGAATTAAGGACTGTATCATATTTTGAAGCTTTAGTAACGGCTGATTTATCATTATCTGGTACAAAGATAGGAGGTACACCTCCATAGTATTCTAATGCATGGATAGTTCCTAGTTTAAATGAAGTAGAACTTTGATTTGGAAATGCCTCGACATATGGATATGTGCTGCGTCCTAAAGTAGTAACAAAGAAACAAGCTACACATTGTTTACCACTATCATCGGTATACTTTAGTTTGTCTCCTACCCAGTCAATCTCCATTCTTTCGCCACATTTTCTTTCAACATGCATACTAATCTTACGTGAACTAATATATTCTCTATATCTTTCACAAAACTGGGTATATTTTAATCCATCAGGATACTTTTCTAAATATTCTTGATGTAGTATCATCATAGTCATATTTTTATGAGTCTTCATTTCATGATCAATCCATTCCATATCTGGTTCAGGGATATCTCTATATGGATTACTATTTGGATATATTAAATTTTTGAGTTCATCATCCTTCATTTCAATGGCTTTAGAATAAGTAATATCTAATGCCTTAGCCATTTTAAGTACATTACTTACAGCATCACGACTTTTTCCTACTGCTTTAGCAGTTTCCCTTTGTGATAAGCTTAACTCTTCATTAAGCCTTAATATTTCTCTAATAAAATTCATCTCTAAACTCCTTGCCATAATAACACCTCGCAACTGATAATAATTTCAGTTTAAGATGTTAAATTTATTATGTCAATAAAGCCATCATTAGGTGGCCTGGAATCGCCGAGATGACTGGCCTACAATTGCCGAGATGGGTGGCCTACATTAGCCGAAATACACACATAATTTATATGTATCAAATTTCTTTAATAATGTCCATTCAGAATAAAATGAAGCATAGGTAGCTCTATTATGTAACATACGTGCTGTATAATTACCAAATACAATTTATTAATAAATAAAAAATAGCACTAGATTAAAATTCTATCTAGTGCTGCATTAAATTTAATTTGTACTATTGTTATTTTCTCTAATTAATGATGATAAGATATTTCCATGAGATAATATACTACCATAAAAATCCTTTGTTACATCTTCTTTGATATAATAATAACCTAATATTTTTCCATAAAAGTTTTTAGCTACTTTTCTATTATTAATATCATCTTCTATATAGCCTAAAATCTTTCCATAAAAATCTTTAATTGTTTCCCTCATTTATGCTTCCTCCTTAAAATCTACTAAACATTCTTTGTATGTAACACTATCTTTAAAATCCTTTAACAATTCCTCTAAACCATATCTTCTAGGCTTTTCATAAAAACTATTATCTAATAGGAATTTATCTTTTTCAAAGACATCAGTATGCTCCTTATAATTACATCTAACAGCATAAGCTAAAATATAGTATTTTACATATTTATGATATTTAGTTTCATATTCTAATATATTTTGAGTCATTTCAACATTATAAACATAATTAGCAAATTTTAAGCATGGATTTGACTCAAAACTTATAAATTCTTCATACGATTTTTCATTTACAAAACATTCTAATAATGTTGCAAATTCAGTAACTAATCTGTATTTATTGCTATCATCAAAAGCTGCATCAATAAATGCTATATTTAAACTCTTTAATATTTTGTATGTGAAATATAAATAATTATTGCATTTAATGGATTCGAAATAACCATTATATGCTCCCATACCACCTAACGTTTCTTCTGGATTGCATAAACAAGATAAAGCATGAACAAATCTAAATTCAATATCTTCAGGATCTTCTGAATTAGTTGAACCATAATCATCAACAAATTCATAAACCTTGCTCCTATCACCTAACACTGACGAAATAATCTTATCCTTTGCATCCATTAAGAAATTAGATTCATTCTTCTTTTCTTCCTTCTTTTTACTAAATATTCCCATTTTACATCGTCTCCTTTTCTATTATTATAAGAAAAGAATTTAACAAATGAGAAAAAATAGTTCTTAATAGTGCAAAACACTATACTGCAGTTTTCAAGAATATCCTTATTTTTAATTAATAGTTGACTTGTTTTACTTAAATAATTAGGGGTGTTTTTTCAACTTACCGTCTCCACATATAATATTAAATATTATTAAAAAATAAAAAAATCGTCTATCTAGGACGATTCTTCTATATTATATGTCAACATCCAATACAAGTGATCCATTAGAACAATAAATTCTAATAGGTTCGGACGTGTATAACAAATGGTGAACCATTCGAGGTAACACCCCGAACCACTTTACGAAATTAAGCCATTTTTTAGAAAGTGGTTCGGATACATACATTGTATGGTTCCATATTTTTATCCTATTTATTTCTTAATAAGCTTAATATCTTAATATTACGATTAGTTTAATAAATTGTAATTTAGCGAATAGTAACTTAATTTTCTTTTTTATTAAACATATGGCGTACTTTATCTATTCGATTATTTGGTCTACGTGATTGAAT
>JAFXXC010000067.1 GCA_017542485.1 Acholeplasmatales bacterium | reverse complement strand
TCTCTCCACTGCATTAAACATGATATGGTTAGGCTGATTTTATTACAAATACAATATCTGGAGAATCCAGATTGCAGGAGCTTGTATCTAAAATTAGGGCTAGTAAGAATAGAGGGGGAGTTCTTTTTTTGGTGGGGAAAGCTTGAAATGGGAAAGTGCCAGATCTTAGACTGGCTCTTTGGGATTGCAACAAAAAAAGGAACTGCTACCAACAGTTCCTAAATGATGCCCTCACACATCAATTATGTAATATAATCATCAAAATATAAAACAATATAAATATGATCATGGAGAATCATAGAGGTAATTATATTACACATATAGGATATATCTATTTCTAATACCTGTCAACTGGTGTAATCAGTACACCGGTGTAATGAGTACACCAGCACATTCCAAAAATAATATTATTTCTTAAAACTAACCATATACTACCTCACCAAAAATAGCTTTTTGAAGAATAGCGTTATTATCATAGAAATCTCCGTTTTCTTCCAGCCACTTCCAATTTATATGCTGTTCTTTAATGTTGCTTAAATATAAATTATGACTTTCGCCTTCTTCATCTATTAAGATTAATGGCTTCTTATTAAAAAGAATTTGAGTCCATATTTCTTCTCTACAAATATCATCATCTTTCTTACCTTTATCTAAAAGGTCTTTGTATGCAAAATCATAATCTTCTTCTTTATAATCTAAAGTTTCGATTCCACATATATCGGCTAAGCCATTAGCTAATAAGTTTACAATATGTTCAAACAATACATTATTATCCATTTTATACCTCACTACTACATTTTTTCATTAAATATTTTTTAAAACAGAATTGTGAATCAATTATATTTCTTCTTATATAACCACCATCACCTAAAATATAATCTCTATAATCATCACCAGTATTACAATATTCAACTTTTGCTTTTTTATCATCAATCTTAATAACTTGATAAAAAGCTTCACCATCAGCTACAGGTATTGAAATAATAAATCCTAGTAGCTCATTCTTTTTTAAACAATCATTATTAATTTCATTAACTAATTTTATATTTGAATCAATAGCTTTACAAAATATCTCTGGATCCATATCATAATTAACATTAGTTCTTTCTTTTTTATATAAACGCATTACTAACTCCTTTCTAGGAAAGTGGTACTAATACCACTCCCTATAAAAGATTTGAGCTTGTTCTTTCTGCACTAGCTCTAATGCATTTTTGAATACTCCAAGAGATTCTTCCCATTCTCTCTTATCAATCCAGTTTGGACATGGATTCTTTCTAATACAATTTTCGCAAAATTCTATTGCATCTTTAATTTGAGGTTCACTCATTTCAAAAGGCACACAATTATCATTATCAGTAATACCAAGTTCTTCCCATAAAAATTCTGATAAAGAATAATTCTTTCTCCAATATCCGATTTCCTCATTGTCCGACTTTGGAGCTAATGGAATTAATCCACCACACGCACCTGTTAATCCAACTTTTGCTGGATTCTTTCTTTTAGCTTCTAAATACATATCTAATCCCATAATATAATCTCCTTTGTGGGTAGGCACACAATAAATATCTTTCCTATCTTGATTATATTATACCAAATTATAACTAATTTGTCAATAGGTATATTATACAAAGTATAATATAAGAAATAAATAATAATAAAAATTACGGTG
>JAFXXC010000066.1 GCA_017542485.1 Acholeplasmatales bacterium | reverse complement strand
TATGTTTACCATCTTCACTATTAACAGTATATTCTATATTACCATCTTCTAGTTCTTTTGGATTTATTACTTCATCTCCATTAAATAAATAATTATTAAAGATACTTGCGAAACGTTCATTATTACTTAAGACTTTCTTTAGTATTAGATCTTTTTTCCCCATTTTCACACCTCCAATCTATATTTAGTTTTTTTCTAATACACTAAATAATAGACAAGAGAATATGAAAATTAACCAAAATTTTTTATGAAAATGTCGTTTTCATAAAAAAATTGGACAATCAAGTCCAATTTTTATATACAATATACACATAAATAAATTCCAATGAATTGAGTTACAGCACCTGCTAGCACAAAGAAATGCCATATAAAATGTGATACTGTCTTCTTCCTTAATAATGCAAAAGGTATCATTCCTAATGTATATACTATACCACCAATTAATATCCACCATAATAAAGGAAGATTATATTTAATCAATCCAGGAATAAACATTATTCCACTCCAACCTAAAATAAAATATAATGGGAAATTTAACCATTTTATTTTACCAGGCCCAAATATTGATGTCATAGTTATACCTAAAATAATTAAGGCCCACATAATACTAAACCATACTACGCCTAATATCATATGATCTTGATGAATACCTAATTCAACCAATTGAAGTGGTGCGAATGTTCCTCCTATTAAAAGATATATAGATGAATAATCAAATCTTCTCCATAATCTTTTTACAGTTGACCCACTTTTCCATGCATGATATAGACAGCTCATTAACATCATTAATATCATAGCTATACCATAAACTAATGATCCTAATATTTTTAAACCACTATCTGATTTCATTAACATCAATATTAAAGCGATAATACCTAAAATAGCACCGACACCATGTGTTACACTATTACCAATTTCTTCCAACACAGGTCTAACAGGAGGCTCGTTTTTTCTTCTTTCTTCTTCCTCCTCTTTTGTTAGTGGTCTATTTTTTTCATCTTCTCGCTCTAATCTTTTCTTTTCTTTAAGTGCAGCTTTAACTTCTTTACGTTCTTTTTTTTCTATTTCTTTAAGATTCTTTTTAGCTTCACTCATTGTATCACCCGATTTTATTAATTATCTTTTTCAGCTCTCATCTTAGCATCATATTTTTTTCTTTCTACTGTATCAAGAATTTTCTTACGAAGTCTAATATGCTTAGGAGTTATTTCAACAAGCTCATCTTCATTAATAAATTCTAAACATGCCTCAAGTGATAAGATTCTTGGCTTCTTTAATACAACTGTAGTATCCTTGTTAGATGAACGAGTATTTGTCTGTTGCTTAGCCTTAACAACATTAACTGCCAAGTCTAAGTCTTTGTTTGCTTCACCAACAATCATACCTTCATATATATCTTCACCTGGAGCGATAAACATACTACCTCTATCCTCCAAAGCGCCAATTGAATATGCAGTTGATTGTCCTTCAGCCATTGATACTAATACACCAGTAGTTCTTTCACCTACATTTACTGTATCTACAGGACGGTAATCACTAAATGAGTGGTTGATAATACCATAGCCTTTTGTTACAGTCATAAAATCTGTATTAAATCCAATTAATCCACGTGATGGTATATAATAAATAATTCTTGTTTGTGTTTCTGTATTACTCATAGTTTCCATAATACCATGACGATTACCCATCATTTCTATTACAGAACCAGCACTTTCATTTGGAGTATCAATTACGCAATACTCATATGGTTCACACATAACACCATCAATTTCTTTCATAATTACTCTAGGACGAGATACTTGGAATTCATAATTCTCTCTTCTCATATTCTCAATTAAAATACCTAAATGTAATTCACCACGACCAGATACTATCCATTCTTCTTGTCCTTGAATTCTTGAAACCTTTAAAGAGACATCCTTTTGTACTTCTCTAAATAATCTTTCTTCAATCTTTGATGCAGTAACAAGCTTACCATCTCTTCCACAGAATGGAGATGTATTTGTTCCAAAAGTCATTTGTACAGTAGGCTCAGAAATATGAATTTTTTCAAGTGCTTCTTCTTGACCAACATTACAAATTGTTTCACCAACAGAAATATCTCCTAAACCAGATACTGCAACAATATCTCCAGCATAGCCTTCCTTTATTTCAATTCTATCAAGACCTAAGAATCCATATAATTTTTGAACTCTAAATTGCTTAATTGAATTATCAAGTCTAATACAAGATACTACATCACCACTTTTAATAGTACCTCTTTTAATTCTACCAATTCCAATACGTCCAACGAAATCAGTATAGTCAAGTAAAGCAGGTTGTAATTGAAGTGGAGCTTCTCTATCCATTTCAGGAGCTGGAATATACTTAATAATCATATCAAGTAAAGGCTCCATACCCTCTTTTTGTGTAGATGGGTCGATATCAAGTGAACAAGTATTATTTACTGCACTTGCATAACAAATAGGAAAATCAAGTTCATCCTCATCACAACCTAAATCGATAAATAATTCTAACACTTCATCAATAACCTCTAAAGGTCTAGCTGAAGGCTTATCTACCTTATTTATAACAACGATTGGCTTTAGATGTGCTTCAAATGCCTTCTTTAAAACGAAACGTGTTTGTGGCATTGTTCCTTCATATGCATCAACAACAAGTACAACACCATCAACCATCTTCATTATTCTTTCAACCTCTCCAGAAAAATCCGCATGTCCTGGAGTGTCTAATATATTAATTTTAGTATCCTTGTAAGTTATAGCTGTATTCTTAGCTAATATAGTAATACCTCTTTCTCTTTCTAATGCATTACTATCCATAACTCTTTCTTCAATAACTTGATTATCTCTAAAAGTATGAGATGATCTTAATAACTTATCAACTAATGTAGTTTTACCATGGTCTACATGGGCAATGATTGCAACATTTCTAATATCCATATCTTTTCACCTATCTTTACAATAAAAACACACTAATTATATCAAAAACAATTTTAAATACAAATATTTTTTATAATTTATTATAAAATAAAACATAATTCATAATAAAAACTGGAATTAATACTCCAGTTTTATAATATTTTATTTTTTCCTATATTCTGCTATAGGAAGTCCTAATGCATATAAAAGGTCATTTTCTCCACCTTTGTATAATGCAAGTAAAAAGCCTAAATAATCTCTAGCCTTCTCCATCTTTTTTAAAGATGCGCCTTCATATATAAATTTTAAGCTTTCATAATATAATGGATGCTCGCTATCCTTTAAACATTCAACATAAGGAACATATTCTGGATTACGATTTAAAAATCTATATAATGAAATAACAGTTTGAGGAAGCTCAAAATCTGCTTTATGATTATAATCACAGCCATATATTAATTTATAAATCTTGTTTAATTCAAGGCCTATACAATAAAATATTAATTCTTGCATATCCTTATTATCATTATCTATGGCAATTATTTTTAAAATAAGCTCATATCTCCAAATAATTCTATGTTGTTCTCTTTTTGAAGATGGATACATTTCTTTATATTTATCTATAAATCTATCCATAGACTTTAAATAATGACCAGATCTATAATAATCATCTAATACTTTCTTAATATATTCTTTTAATAATGATTGCTCATTATGCTTAATAGATACTTGATATAATTCTGCTAGTAAGTTATTAGCCTCATGATAATAAGCACTTAATAATTCATCAATGTTAATTTCTTTAATCTTCTCATTTTCATATGTATATACGCCATATTTAAATGATTCTTTTGTTACTGAATCAGTATCTAAAATACAATATGCAGGCTTACTATAACCGAATAATTTACTTGAAGGATGACCTACTACTTCATTTCTGATATATTTTAGATTTCTTAATACTTGGTTGTTATTTAAATTGATTATGCTTTTTCCTCCAGCAATTACATTAGATAAAGCATAAAGTGAATCAATTGAAACAAATAATGCTTGTAATAAAGCATATAATCTCAAAACCAAATCCTTATTATCCAAGTAATCTTCTTTTTTATAATAAGCTTCTTGAATATCATTAGTAACTGATAATGCTTTAATAGCACTAGCCATTTGATAATTTTTTCTGGAAAAGTAATAATCAATATTAAATTTTTTTATTAATTTATCATGTTCTGAAATTAAATTTCTCATATATTTTTAGATATAACAATTGTATATCCCTTTTCCTCACTTTCTTTAGGATTTAATGAATGCATAAGTGGCTTATCTTTTAATTCTGGATTAGGATTAATTATATCTGGAATTCCCCACCATGGTTCAACACAAATATAATCACCAAAATGTGGATCACACCAAAATGCTAATATTTCTGCTTCATTAATATCAAATTTATAAGAATAACCATTTGTTGTTAATATAACATTATTAATCTCTTTAGCATCAAAAATCAATGTTTTTGAATCACTAATCATCTTTTTCTTAACATACATTTCTCTTGGTATTTTATTAATATTTTTACCAATGATATAACTACCTGTTTCATCCAGATAATATTTATTAACCTCTAATGATGTATCAAATTCTATTTTAGTATCTTCATACTCAAAACCATCAACACTTTCTATTCCTGAAGTTTTTAATGCTGGATGTCCACCAAATTCATAATATATTGGTTTATCATCAGTATTAGTAATTTTATATCTAATTGATAATTTATGACCATCTAAAATATATTTAATTTCTAAATGAAATTTATATGGATATTCCTTTAATGTTTCTGAATTAGACTCAAAAAATAATGATAAAGTATTATCACTTTTTTTATTTAATGAAACCTTATTATATCTAACAAGACCATGATTTTTCATATAATAATCCTTACCATCAACCATATATGAACCATTTTTAAGTTTTGCAATAAAAGGGAATATAACAACGTCTTGTCCATGCCAACTTCTATCATCAAGTTGATATAATAATTCATTCTTATTTACTTTATCATAAACAGATGTTAAAGAACCACCATCTTCATTTACTCTTATTTTTAAGTACTCATTTTCTAATTCAAACATAAAAACACCCCCAATTTTATTATAGCATTATCCCCATTTTTTTACAAATTATGAGAAAATCACACCGAAGTGTGATTATTTTTCATGAATCATAGTTAATCTTAAAGCCTTATGCCAATCATGAATTCTTCTTGTTCTTTCTTCTTTAGACATAGTTGGTTTAAAAGCCTTATCGATTTCCATATTATTCTTAATATCATCTAAGCTTTTCCAATATCCTATCTTTAATCCAGCTAAATATGCAGCACCTAAAGCAGTAACCTCAATAACCTTAGGTCTTTTTACTTCTGCAGATAAAATATCAGATTCAAATTGCATTAAAAAATTATTACGAGAAGCTCCGCCATCAACACATAATGCCTTAATATCAATTCCTAAATCATTTTCCATAGCTTTTAAAACATCATATACTTGGTAGGCTATTCCTTCCATTGTTGCCCTAATAATATGTTCTTTTGTCGTTCCACGCGTAATACCAACAATAATACCACGTGCTTCTCCATCCCAATATGGAGCCCCAAGTCCTGTAAATGCAGGTACTACATATACGCCATCAGTATCTTTAATCTTTAAGCTATATTCTTCAGTTTCACTTAAATCCTTAATTAATCTTAATTCATCCTTTAACCACTTAATGGCTGCACCACCAATAAATACAGAGCCTTCCAAAACATAGTCTGGTTTTTCTCCATCAATTGTCGCACCCAAAGTAGTAATTAAGCCATGCTTACTTCTAATTACCTCTTTACCAGTATTCATAAGCATAAAGCAACCTGTTCCAAATGTATTTTTAATATCACCTTTATTTACACATAATTGTCCAAAAAGTGCTCCTTGTTGATCACCAACAATACCAGTAATAGGAATTCTAGCACCTATTATATCAGCATCAGTATATCCATATAAATGTCCTGATGGATGTACATCTGGTAAAATACTTTTTGGTATACCAAATAATTCTAATAATTCATCATCCCATGTTAATGTATGAATATTAAATAATAAAGTACGTGATGCATTCGTATAGTCAGTAGCAAAAACATTGCCACCAGTTAAATGCCATAATAAATAACAATCTACTGTACCAAAGCATAAATTATCATCTTTTAATAATTCTTTAGCTTCTTTAACATTATCCAAAATCCATTTAATCTTTGAAGCACAAAAATAAGCATCTACTCTTAAACCTGTCTTATTATAAACCATTTCATCAATATCTTTGTTTTTCAACAATTCTTTACAATAATCATCAGTTCTTCTACATTGCCATACAATAGCATTATAAATAGGCTTTCCTGTCTTTTTATTCCATAATATTGTTGTTTCTCTTTGATTTGTAATACCTATTGCTTCAATATCTTTAATAGTAATGCCAGCTCTTATTACAGCTGATGCAACAGAAGCTATTTCACTAGATAATATTTCTTTTGGTTCATGCTCTACCCATCCTGGTTTTGGATATATTTGAGCGAATTCCTCTTGTGCCATACCCTTAATATTACCCTTATGATCAAATACAATAGCACGTGATGAAGTTGTTCCCTGATCTAAAGCTAAAATATATCTATCTTCCATCTTTAACCTCCACATTCCTTGAAGCTATTATATCAACCCCGGTATTTAACACATTATTGATAATAACATCACCAATTCTAATTGGTGCTTTAACCTCAATGTTTTCAAGTTCTTTTAATACATCAAATATCAAATTCTTATCAATTGCTTCTCTAGTTTTTACAGAAACTACCAAATCAACTCCACCAATAACTTTTACACTAGAAGTTACCATTCTTTTAGGTCTTGTTACCTCATTAATGGCATAAATTTTACCTCTAGGACAAGTATTACCAGTAACAATAATATTATTAATATCACTATCATCAACCTTCAAATTACAGCCCATAGGGCAAGTAATACAAACAAATTCTTTCATAAACTCACCTCAAATACACCATAATATTTTTGGCATTTCTTAATTTGATTACATCATCTTCCTTAAGAATAATATTTTGCATCTCACCAGGAGTTAAAATAGTTTTTTTCTTTGAATAAATAATCTCATCATCACATTTTATTTCTAAATACTTATCCTTAAAAACATTACTAACTCTTAATTTAAAAGAAATAGGACTATCATCATTATTCTTAATAATCATCTCAGGTACAACATATCTAACATTACCATCTACTTCAACAAATACCTTATCGTATTTTTTATTATCGTTATTTCTAACATAATTAACTGCATTTTCACCAGCAAGCTTAGCTTCTTCTGATACATAATCAACTAAATCATGAACATGAAGCACATTTCCACATTCAAATACACCATCAATACTTGTCATCAATTTATCGTCAACATTAGCACCTCTTGTTATTCTTGAAATATCAATATTAGCACCACGAGCTAATTCATTTTCAGGTAATAACCCTACAGATAACAATAAAGTGTCACACTTGATTGTTCTTTTTGTTTCCATAATAGGCTTTAAATTCTTATCAACATTTGCGATTACTACACCAGTTACTCTATCATCACCTAATATTTCAACTACAGTAGTTGATAAATATAATGGAATATCAAAATCATTTAAACATTGGCTTATATTTCTATTTAATCCACTAGAATATGGCATCAATTCACAAACAGCCTTAACCTTAGCTCCCTCAAATGTCATTCTTCTAGCCATTATTAAGCCAATATCACCACTACCTAAAATAACAACCTCTTTACCAGGCATAAAACCATCTATATTAACAAGCTTTTGAGCAGTACCAGCACTATAAATTCCAGCACATCTAGCACCTGCAATATTTACTGCTCCACGAGGACGTTCTCTACATCCACAAGCTAAAATAATAGCATCAGCATCTATTTCAAGTACACCACTTTCATTTAATGCAATAACATGCTTATTTTCTTCAAGTCTAATAACAGTTGTATTTAAAAGATATTTAATATTTCTTTTTTTTACTTCATCGATAAACCTTGAAGCATATTCAGGACCGGTTAATTCTTCTTTAAAAGTATGTAACCCAAATCCATTATGAATACATTGGTTTAAGATTCCTCCCAATCTATCCTCACGTTCTAATATTAAAATATCCTTTTCTCCTTTATCGTAGGCACCAATAGCCGCAGCAAGTCCAGCTGGTCCACCACCAACAATTAATACTTTTACATTCATAATGGTAATCACCTACTCTTTAATTTTAGAAACAATAACATTAGAATCATTGCCACGTTTTGTGACATCAGAAATATCCATTTTCAATTCTCTAGCAATGATTTCAATAATCTTTGGTGTACAAAAACCCATTTGGCATCTTCCCATACCAGCACGAGTTCTTCTTTTAACTCCATCTAAATCCTTAGCACCAGGTACTCTATGAATTGCCTCAACAATTTCAGCCTCACTAACAACCTCGCATCTACAAACAACATGGCCGTACAAAGGATTCTCATCAATCATAGCATCTAATTCTTCAGGTTTCATACCACTGATACGTTTAATAGCGTGTCTTATAGGATTAAACTCAACATTTAATTTTAATTTTAAATAGTCTTTAATCTCTCTTGCAACATAATCTGCTATAGCAGGAGATGATGCTAATCCTGGTGACTCAATACCTATAAGATTATATAATCCAGGAACATCCTTACTAAATTCAATAATAAAATCATCATGTTCTTCATGCGCTCTATTACCACTAAATTGAGTAATAATGCCTCCTTTATTCATACCAGGAACACTCATATTACTCTTTTCCCAAACTTCTTCTAATCCTTCATATGTTGTATTAACTTGATCCTTTGAATCAACATCATAAGCCGTAGGACCTAAAATTAAATTGGAATGAGCAGTAGGTGCTACTAATACTCCTTTACCCATTTTTGTTGGAAGCTGGAATAATGTAGATTTAGTATAAAAAGAATATTCTTTATCAAGTAAAATATATTCACCACGTCTTGGTGTAATATGATATTTTATATTAGATAGCATATTGTTTATTTCATCAGAATGAACACCAGCTGCGTTTACTAAAACCTTAGCATCATATTTTGAACCATCCTTACAAATTACTTCAAAATATCCATTATGCTTAATAATGTTATCTACTTCTTTTTCAAATTCGTATTTTACACCATTACTACATGCATTTTCAGCCATCGCAATACACATTTCATAAGGAGATACAATACCACTATCTTTAGCATAAAAGCCTTTAGTAACCTTAGGACTAACATTAGGCTCTATTTTTCTAATTTCATCACCTGATAATATTTCACAATTTTCAACATGATTTATTTTTGCTTTTTTCATTAAAAGACCCAAAACATCTTCTTTATCATCATCAAAAGCTAAAACAAAAGCTCCATTTTTATTATAAGGAAATTCAAGTTCTCTAGATAACCTATCAAACATCTTAGCTCCCATAACATTAAAATAGGCTTTCTTTGTTCCCTCTTTTGCATCAAATCCAGCATGCACAATACCAGAATTTGCTTTAGTTGTTCCACAAGAGACATCATTAAATTTCTCGAGTACTAAAAAGTTACCTTCATATTTAGATAATTCTCTTGAAATGGCAGTTCCTATAATTCCTGCACCAATAATAATTACATCATACATATTTAATTACCTCGACTTTAACTCTAATGTATATTATACATTAAAAATATATACTTAACAATAATACATAGAAAAAAGCCATTTTTAGTAAGTCAAAACGAAAAAAAATAAGTCTAATTGCATTTTAAAATGCTTTCGACTTATTTTTTAATAATTATTTTCTTTTTGGTAATACAATTGGATTTTTAGCATTATCTGAATGCTTATATAATATCAAAACTCTCCCAATGAATTGAACAAACTCTATATCAGCTTCACTAAAAAACTCAATTGCATCATCTTTTTCAACCATAGAATTTTGAAGAATTGAGATTTTTATTATTTCATGTTTATTTAAATAATTTAAAACATCGTTTAATAAATTCTCACTCAATCCTTCTTTTCCAATTTGAAAAGTTGCTTTTTCTTTTTGAGCAATACTTTTTAAATATGCTTTTTCCTTTGGTGTTAACATTTATTATTCCTCATCTAAGAATTCTTTTGTGTCATATGCTTCACGTAAAATTCTTTGCATATCAGCTACCATTGGTACACGTGGATTCGCAGGTGAACATTGATCTTCGTATGCTAAATAAGATAACTTTTCTACTTGAGCCATATAATTTTCTCTTTCTAATCCTTGAGATTCGAAATTCATCTTTATACCAAGCTTCTTACCTAACTCTCCACAAGCCTTAGCATAAGATTCAACACCTTCTTCAACAGTTGATGAAGGTAATCCTAAAATTCTAGCAAGCTCTGCATATCTTTCATCGGCACGATAATAATTATATTTTGGCCATGTAGATAATTTTTGTGGTTTTTGACCATTATATCTAATAGTAAATGGTAATAAAATTGCATTTGCTCTACCATGAGGAACATGGAATTCAGCACCAATCTTATGAGCCATTGAGTGATTCATTCCTAAGAATGCATTAGCAAATGCCATACCTGCAAGTGTAGATGCGTTATGCATTTTTTCTCTTGCTTCTGGGTCATTAGCACCATTCTTATAGCTTCTTTCCAAATATTGGAATACCATCTTGATAGCTTGAATTGCTAAAGCGTCTGTAAAATCAGATGCTAAAGTTGAAACATATGCTTCTGTAGCATGTGTTAAAACATCCATACCAGTATCTGCACAAATTGATCTAGGTAAATTCATAACAAATGCTGGATCAATAATAGCTACAGTTGGAGTTAAAGAATAATCTGTTAAAGGATATTTCTTATGCTCAACCTTATCAGTAATAACAGCGAATGGAGTAACCTCACTACCAGTACCTGATGTTGTAGGTATACATACAAGCTTAGCTTTTCTACCTAATTCAGGATATTGGAAAGCACGCTTTCTTATATCCATAAATTTTTGTTTTAAATCATCAAAATTAACCTGTGGTTGTTCATAGAATAACCAAATACCCTTAGCACAGTCCATTGCACTACCACCACCTAAGGCGATAATAGTATCTGGTTCAAATGAACGCATCAATTCAACTCCCTTTAATACTGTCTGAATTGATGGATCTGGTTCTACATCACAGAATAATTGATATGGAACTTCAGGAGTTCTTAATTGTAATTGATTAATAATCTTTTGAACATAACCAAGTTCTACTAATGAACGGTCTGTAACAATTAGTGCCTTCTTCATTTCCTTCATTTGATGTAAATATTCAATTGAATCTTTTTCAAAGTAAATCTTTGATGGAGCCTTAAACCATTGCATATTATTTCTTCTACGTCCTACTTTCTTAACATTTAACAAATTAAGTGGTCCAACATTACCAGCAACTGAGTTATGTCCATAAGAACCACAACCAAGTGTAAGTGATGGTATAAATGAATTATATACATTACCGATACCACCAAATGTAGAAGGTGAATTACAAATAATTCTTATTGCAGGAACTAAATCTCCAAATTTAACCTCTAAATCATGACTTGAAGTATGTATAGCTGCACTATGGCCTAAACCATTAAATTCAACCATTTGCTTTGATAAACTAAATCCTTCTTCTGTAGAATTTGATTTAATCATTGCTAATACTGGAGAAAGCTTTTCTCTAGTTAATGGCTCATCAATTCCAACATGTGCACACTCTGCAATAATAATTACTGTATTATCAGGCACTTCAAATCCTGCCTCTTTAGCAATCCAAGTTGCATACTTACCAACAATTGTTGGATTTAATTTAGCATTTGGATAATCTTCCTTTGAATTTACTCCAAACATAAATGCTTCAAGCTTCTTCTTATCACTCTTATTTGCAAAGTATACGCCATACTTTTTAAATTCTTCTTTTACTTCATCATAGATTTCTTTATCAACTATAACTGCTTGTTCTGATGCACAAACCATACCATTATCAAATGATTTAGACATAACTACATCATTAACTGCTTGACGTAAATTACATGTTTTTTCAAAATAAGCAGGTACATTACCAGCACCAACACCTAAAGCAGGCTTACCACAAGAATAAGCAGCTCTAACCATTGCGTTACCACCAGTAGCTAGAATTGTTGCTACACCAGGATGATTCATAAGTGCTGTAGTTGCTTCCATAGAAGGATGCTCAATCCATTGAATACAATTTTCAGGAGCACCTGCAGCTATTGCTGCTTCATATACGACTCTAGCAGCCTCAGCACTAGATTTTTGTGCACTTGGATGGAATCCAAAAATAATTGGATTACGAGTTTTTAAACATATTAATGATTTAAATATAGCAGTTGATGTAGGATTTGTAACTGGTGTAATACCTGCAACAACTCCAACAGGCTCTGCAATCTCTGTCATACCAGTAACAGGATCTTCAGAAATAATACCAACTGTTTTAAGACGTTTCATATTATTAGTAACATATTCACATGCAAATAGATTCTTAGTAGCTTTATCCTCGAATACACCTCTACCAGTTTCTTCAATCGCAAGCTTTGCAAGTTCTCCATGCTTATCAAGTGCTGCAACAGAACATTTTGCAACAATATAATCAATCTGCTCTTGAGTGAATGAGGCATAATCATCTAAAGCCTTTAATGCTCTTTCAACAAGACCGTTTACCTCTTCTTGAGGTGTTAAAACCTTTTCTTCCATAATAACCTCCAACTTTACCTAATTAAATAGGTATCTAAATATTAACCTTTTAATCGGTAACTTACATCTCCATTATACATTAAGTAAAACTTAAAAAATTAAGTAAGCGTTATTACAAAATAAGTAAACGTTTTTAGAAAATTTAGTAAAAAAAGAGGATTTCTCCTCTATTTTAAACAATTTATTAATTCATTAAAATCACTTATAACAATATCATAACCAATACTATTATCTATTTTTCCATAAAAGATTCCTTTGATATTTGCATTCTTTGCGCATTCCATATCAATTCTTCTATCACCAACATAATAAGTATTATTTTTATCTAAATTATATTTATCTACTAAATAATTTATACAATATGGATCAGGCTTTCTTTTAAAATTAGGACTATCTGATGATATAACCTCATCAAACAATTCTTTCAATTTATCAAGCTCTAATATTTTATCTATTGCACTACCTTTATGAGTAAAGATAAACAACTTATTATTTTCATATTTTAATTTATATAGTGTACTAACTGCATTTTTCATAAAACAATAATCAAATTGTGTTTTTACTCTTTCTTTCTTATATTCTTCATATAACAAATTGCATTCAACACCAATTTTACCAGATACAAATTTAAATAAATCTAGTACCGAATTATCTAAAATATATCTTCTAACATTATCCATCTTATAGTTATATTTATCTAATACACTTACAGTAGCTTTAGTAATTCCATCATATGAATCAATTAAAGTTCCATCAACATCGAAAATAAATGCCCCCATATTACCTCCAAAATAAAAGGATAGAAATTCTATCCTTTATCTTCTATCTGTTGCTGCAGCGATTAAAATAATTAATCTAATAACCTCAATATAAATATATATTAAGCTTACCTGTAGGCCTAAAGCCACACTCCATTCAGCATTCTTTGAAGCACCTGTATTAACAATATAGTTTGCTTCATCAAAATTAAATAATAATGTAATTACACCGTAAACTAGGAAAAATGCTTCTGCTATAATTAACCATGCTAAAACTGAACGATCAAATTGAACACCAGAAATATTCATAATTAATATTACTAATGTTGTAACTAATGCAATAGCCAAACCTGCAAATGCAATAGCAATTAATGCTCTTCTAACTTTAGAACCACTTCTTAAAAAACCAGTTGAATATAATAATAACATTACTCCAAAAATAGTTAATGTAGCAGCCATAGCAATAAATCCAACACCTGGTAAATACTCCTCAGCTATTCTAGTTAAAGCACCTAAAAATAAGCCTTCACATAATGAATATATAACTCCTGCATATTTTGATGCACGTTCAGAGAATCTACCTACAATTACTGCAATAAAACCAATAATTGCTGCTCCTAATAATACACCTACAAATACTCCCATTCCACCGTTTTGTGCAATAGTTGGCAAGAATATTGCAGTAACGATTGCGATAGTAATTGTAATTGCTAGCAAGAATGTAGTTTTTAAACTTACTCCTTTTATAGTGGCATGCTCAGCTTCATCAAAATATTGAGCGCCAGTATCAATATTATTAAACAATGGTGTTTGTCTCATACTGATACACCTCCTAAACCAATATAATTATATCATAATCACAAATCCATTAAAGTAAATTGGCAAAATAACATAATCTCACATAATGCTATAATGCAAACAAACCCTCATCTAATGTATTTGGATTTTCCTTCTTTTCTTCCTTTGCTTGAAGATTACCAAAGAAATGCATTCTTTCAAACTCCTCAAATAAAGTTTGATTTAATCTAGTTCTCTTTTGTACATCCTCTTTTGATGTAAATGGAGCTTCATTTCTTCTTGATACAATATCAAGGGCAACACTCTCGCCTAAGCCATCAACTGCAGAAAATGGAATTCTTAATGAATCGCCTTCAATATCAAATGTTGTAGCACTTGATACATTTATATCAACAGGCAAGAATTTAATACCTCTTAATGTCATCTCTAAAGCAATTTGTAAAGCAGTAACTAAATCATCTTCAGTCGCTGTTGTTTTAGCTTTTGATGATATTTCTTCTATTCTAGCTTTAATTGCTAAAGGTCCCCCTAAGAATGCATGAACATCATATCCAGAAGCTCTTTTAGATAACCAGGCACTATAGAATAGGTGTGGCTTATATACCTTAAACCAGGCAATTCTTAATGCCATCATAACATATGCAATGGCATGTGCCTTAGGGAACATATACTTAATTTGCTCACATGACCAAATATACCATTCAGGCACATTCTTCTCTCTCATATCAGCCTTATAAGCTTCCCACTGTTCAGCTCCACCTTTTCTAATATTGTTCTTTCTAACAAATTCCATAATCTTAAATGCCTTAAGAGGTTCAAGATTATAACTTAAAAGATCGACCATAATATCATCACGACATCCAATAATATCCTTAAATTCAATCTTACCATATTCAGTCTTTCCACTAACTAAATCCTGTGCATTATTAGTCCAAACATCTGTTCCATGTGATAAACCTGATATTTTTACTAATTGTGCAAATGTTTGTGGCAATGTTTCAAGTAACATCTTTTGAACAAAATTTGTTCCTAATTCAGGTATACCATATGATGATATATTAATTCCTAATTGCTCAGGAGTTAAACCAATAATATCAGTCGAGTTGAACAATCTAAATAAATTCTTATCATCAATAGGAATGTCTTGTGGTCTTTCAAATGGAAATTCATCTTGATGTAAATGAACATAATCCATCAAATATTTGATAATAGTAGGATCATCGTGTCCTAATATATCAAACTTTAATAAGTTATTCTCAAATTTATGATAATCATAATGTGTAGTTCTAAATGCATTATCTGGATTATTAGCTGGATATTGTACAGGAGTAACATCATAAATATCAACATAATTTGGTACAGCTACAACTCCACCAGGATGTTGTCCTGTAGAACGTCTTACACCTGTTAATTTTTGTGCTAGTCTATCTATTTCACAATCTCTTAATACAATTCCATTATCTTCACAATATTTTTTAACACAACCATATGCATTCTTATCTGCTAATGTACCAACTGTACCTGCTCTAAACACATTATCATAGCCAAATACTGTTCTAATATATTCATGTGCTTTTGATTGATATTCACCAGAGAAATTTAAATCAATATCAGGAACCTTATCGCCATTAAATCCTAAGAAAGTCTCAAAAGGAATATCATGGCCATCCTTATTCATCTTTTCACCACAAATAGGACAATTCATATCAGGTAAATCGTATCCTGAGTCAACGCTTCTTAATGTTTCTTGAAGTGGCTTTTCTGTATCACTAATACCATACTTTTCTATATCCTCATCAGACATTTTAAATGTATGGAACTTACATTTAGGACATCTATAATGTGGCTTTAATGGATTAACCTCAGTAATATCCATCATAGTTGCGACAAATGATGAACCAACAGATCCTCGTGATCCAACCAAATATCCATCAGATAATGACTTAGTAACAAGTAAATGACTAACATAATATACAGATGCGTATCCAGATTTAATAATAGATGTCAATTCTCTTTCAACTCTATCAGTAACAATCTTATGTGGATTATCTCCATATATTCTTCTTACATTTTCATTAACAATTCTTGTAGCTTCTTCTTTTATTGAAGGAACATGTAAAATACTATCCTTAAACTGATCATCTCTTGGAGCGAACATTTCACTTTTGAATGCTCTAAATTTCTCAATACTATCAGCTATCATATTAGTATTATCTATAACAATCTTTTTAGCTAATTCTATATCAATAAAATCAAATTCACCAAGCATTTCACTAGTTGTTCTTAAATATGCATCTGGTGCTGGATTTCCATTCTCAATAACACTAGAATATAAACTATGTCTAGTTCCACCTAATTGAGGGAAATTAATTAAAATATCTCTATATTTCTTATCCTTAGGATTTATATAATAACAATTGCTTACAGCGACAACAGGAACACCTTCAGATATAGATATATCAATTATCTTTTTAATAATCTCCTTTATAGTTAATTCACCATCAGGTAAATCAGAAAACATATGTCTATATAAGCTTGGTGGTGATACTTCGATATAATCATAAAATTTCACTCTGTTTTTTGCCTTATCATAATCACCATTATAAACTAAATCAAATATTTCACCATTAACACTATTGGAACCAATTAAAATACCATCTCTATATTTTCTTAATACACTAACTAATAATCTTGCTTCTATCTTAAGATGTGTTGTTAAGCTATCAGATAATATCTTAAACATATTCTTATATCCTGAAGGATTCTTAGCTAAGATATCAACATGTAAATCAGGAATAACAAGCTTATACATTTCATCAGGATTAATTAAATTATTAATCTCACCATAATTAGTAATACCTTTTTCCTTTAAATCATTTAACATTGAAATAAAACATAATCCTGTACATCTAGCATCATCAATAGCTCTATGGTGTGCTTCTTGTTTAACAGAAAACATCTTACATAATTCTTTTAAATTAAACTTCTTAGTCTTATCATAATATCCAGCTCTAAATAAATTTAATGTATCTATTACAGGTAGCTTTGGATAATCAATTCCTAATTTTTCAATATTTCTATAAATAAAAGGAACATCAAATATAGCATTATGAGCAACTAAAATACTATCATTACAAAATTCCAAAAATTTAGGTAATACAACATCAATAGTATCCGCATTCTCTAAATCTTCATCACTAATATGTGTTAATTCTTTTATCTTTTGAGATAATTTTCTTTCAGGATTAATAAATGCTTGGAATGTATCAATAACCCCACCTTGATAAATCTTAGATGCACCTATTTCAATGATTCTATCATACTCCCTAGAAAAACCTGTAGTTTCAATATCAAAAACTACATATGTAGCATCCTTAAGTAAAATATCTCTTCTATCAAATGTAATATAATAATTCTCATCATCAACTAAAGGTAATTCAACACCATAAATAGGCTTAAAATCAGGATACTTACTTATATCATGATCAACATCAGGTATAGCATATAATCCATTATTATCTGTAATTGCCATTGCACTATGTCCCCATCCTGCAATAGTCTTCAAATAATCAGTAGCCTCATCAATACCATCTAAAGCACTCATCTTAGTATGAATAGATAACTCAACACGCTTTCTTGATGCATCATCAGTTCTCTTTTCTTCCTTATGCATACCATTTTTTTCAATAGTCTTAGCATTAATAACAACAGCTCTTTCATAAGAATCAAATGATGCAGTACCAGTAACAGTAACATTAGCATTAGGAACCATTTCTGTCCTATAAGCTTCTATCTCTTTTTCTGTTCTTAACCATTTCTTAACAACAATTGAATCAGTCTCATCAGTAACAGCCATTACAAATAAAAAATTCTTCTTACCAGTATTCTTATTAGCAAATTCCTTTATTTCAGCCTTATAAATATAACCCTCAATTAAAAAATCCAAAGGTCCAACAGTATTTTGATATTCAACTAATTCCTCATAAGTTAAAGGAATTTCTTTAACCTCAACTAAATTATCAATCTTTTGACTACGATATTTCTTTTGTTCTTCTGAGACTACCTTATTAAAATTTTGACTTCTTTTTGATTCTTCTTCCATTTCTTTTAATTTATTAGTAATCTCTTCATTAATCTCATCTATTTGAGCTTGAACACTATCATCTTCTCTTTTTTCTACTAACACATCACAATGTATATCAAATTCTAACAATTTCTTTTTAACATCATTAACAAGCTCATCAAAACCCAATGCATCATAAGGTGCAGTAAAAGCAATAGAATTGTCATCAACAATAGGCTCATTATTTCTTAACAATTTATATTTAGGTGATTCACTTTCTAATCCATCTAAAACATAACACAAATAATCAACTAAATACTCTTTTGAAATATATTCCTTATCAAACTTTATATCAACAATTACAGTACATCCAAGCTTCTTTAAATAATCACAAATATATTCCTTTGCTCCCTCTAATTCATCTAATGTCACTGGACTTTCAAAACTAACATTAATATAAAGCTTCTTATTCTTAACATCTACCTTAGAATTATATTTTGTAATATATGAATTTTTAATTATACCACTTTCCATTAAATCATCAAATACCACAACAATCCCTACTTTCTTACTCTTAATATATGTGAAAAAGTCATACTACAATATATAAGTGGAAATATTAGTGCCACATATTGTAAAAATTTAGCCTCAAACACAATCATAAAAAACATTACTATAAAATAAACTAAGCTATCATAAATAACTAATTTTGCTCTAACACCCATTGCTATAGATGGATTAATAAAATAAGAATAAACTGCCAAAACCAATACAGAAAATATCAAATAATACCTTAATATACTTAAAATATTACCTATAAAAACATTATTAGCATAATTCAAATTAATACTATTAAAAACATAATTATAAAAGCCTTTAATATTAAATATGGCACTACTTTCGTTATTTCTAACATCATTGATACTAAAACTATAATCACTATCAATATCGCTATAATTAATACTCTTTAATAACCCATAACCATAGTAAACCTTCATATCATTTTCATTCATAATAAAAACAATACCACTATTCTTTATATTCTCAATACTAACACCAGATAAAAAATAACATTCAAATTCACTATCAGTTACAACAAATGAACTACCAATTAATTTATGATTCTTATATTCACATGTAGTTTCATTCTTGTTATTACAAATAAGTGAAACAACATAACTAGAATCACTATAATCAAAATAATCAGTATTATATGTTTTAACCGCAAGCATACCAATTAAAAATCCTAAAAACAATACCAAATATACCAAAACCATCAAAGGGCTATCCTTATGATACAAACCAATTCTTGATGGATGACATATTACATTTTTAAATCGTTGCATCAAAAAGCCACCTTTCTAGTCACTTTTTTATTATAACAAAAATATAACTATTTTTGTAGTATAATTAATACTATTTTGAGAAAATAATAAGTGCCATTTGGCACTTACAATTAAATATATTTAATCTCTCTTAGATCATCAAACGCATGTATATCATTATTAAGTACTTCTTTTACAAAAACATATAACTTCTTACTATCAACTAAATAAGATATAGAATCCAAAATCTTTACTCTTCTTGCAATACCTTTATCTAGGATAATAGGTAATAATTTCTCATAATTATCTGATATATGTGGATTTAAAGTACTATAATGCTTAGGCATATGAAATTCTAATAATCTATCATTATCCTTAACATAAAATGTATAAATATGATCAGTAAACCTATCAGCCACATTCATTTCTTCTTCTATAGAATGAATAAATGTATTTTTGGATAACGGTGCCCCAATAAATAAAATATAACCACCATTTTTTAATTTACCAAATGACCCATTAGGACTAACAGGACTTATAGCATAATCATCATCTTTAATATATTCATACGCATTCTTACCATAAGCCACCACAGAATGTGTTGGATGATTACTCCTAATAAAATCTTTATCCTTAATAGCTAAATTAGTTAAATACCCAACACAAGAATTACATAATGATTTATCCAATATATCATTATCTTTATTCATTATATTCCAAGTATGACTTGGTAATATTACTAAACCATCACTAAAAAATTCTTTAAATACAGATAAAACAGTCTTTCCACCACCATCTATATTTTTAATAGATGAAAATGCAGAATGAATCATAATAGTACTATCTTTACTAATACCCAAATTCTTAATATCATTTAATAAATCATTTCTACTATACATAACTATTTCTCCATATGCTTATATTGTAATTCATATAAATTATAATAAATACCATGACGCTTTAAAAGCTCCTGATGATTACCACTTTCTACAATTTCACCCTTATTTAAAACAATAATATTATCAGCGTGCTGAATAGTAGATAATCTATGGGCAACAATAAGCATAGTACCAACACTCATCATCTTATTTAATGAATCCTGAATCAATACTTCAGTTTCCGTATCAATATTTGCAGTTGCTTCATCTAATATTAATATATTAGGCTTAGTAATAATTGTTCTAGCAAATGATATTAATTGTCTTTCACCAGCTGAAAAATTACTACCACGCTCTAACACCATATAATCTAATTTACCATCAAGTCTATCAATTAATCTATCGCAATTAACATACTTAGTAGCTTCACTAATTTCTTCATCACTAAAACTATCATCTCTTAATGTAATATTATCCTTTATAGTACCAGAAAACAAAAATACATCCTGTAACATTTGTCCAATATGCTTTCTTAAGCATTCAATTTTAATTTTCCTAATAGGTATATCATCAATCAATATCTCTCCACTATTAATTTCATAATTTCTAGTAATTAAGCTTAAAATTGTACTCTTTCCAGCTCCAGTAGCCCCAACAAATGCCACAACCTCATTTGGATTAATAACAAAAGAAACATTTTTTAAAATGTACTCATCACCTATATATGCAAACCATACATTCCTAAATTCAATTTTTCCCTTAAATCTATCAACCTCTATAGCATCACTACTATCCTCAATTTCTATTTTAGTATCTAACAATTCAAATATTCTTTCTGCAGATGCGAATCCATTTTGCATAGTTTGAAATAAGTCCGCAAGCTTCTGAATAGGATCAAATAAGCTAGAAACATAATTATAAAATGAAACAGTTGAAGTAATTGATAACCTATTTTCTTTTATTAAATAAATACCTCTAATTAATACAATTATTCTAGTTAACAAATATAAAAAATAAATAAGTGGTCTAAAAATACTAAATACCAATATTTGACTAATATAATTCTTCTTTAATTCATTATTTTTAGTATTAAATTCCTTAACCTTCTTTTCTTCTTGATTAAAAACCTGTATAACCTTCATACCACTTAAATTCTCATTTAAATATGCATTTATATTTGATACAGATCCCCTAACTAATCTAAATTTCTTTCTAGATAGCTTATTAAAAAAATATGACAATAATACTAAAAATGGTGATACAAGCAATACATATAAAGATAATATTGGTGATATAAATATCATAACTATTGATATAACAATAATTGATATAATTGCTTTAAATAATTTAACAATTACATCACTATATAACAAATTAATCTTATTCATATCACTTGTTACTCTAGTAACATATTTACCAATAGGATTTTTATTAATTTGGGAAATAGATAGCGACTCAATATGAACAAAAGCTTCTTCTCTTAATTTTCTAACTATACTTTGTCCAATCCTTTGTAATATCATTATTCCCTTATAAGTAATAAAACCATTCAAAACAATAACAAATATATAACTACCTATGATAATAAATGATGAATATAATTTAAATTCCTTTAATGTAATACCATAATTATTAATATAATAATTAGCAATATTCATTAAATTAGCATCATTATTTTCACTAAAAACATCTAATGATAAAATGCCTATTACACTACCTTGAATAACTGCAGGAATCAATTCCATGGCTACAGTAAATAAAATCATAATAAGCGCAACGATAAACATCACTCTATAAGGCTTAATATATGATAACAATCTTTTAATAACTACCATAGTAGAATATGTCTTTATTTTATTATTATCATTAAAATTATTCACTTATATCACCTCCATTTATATCACTTTCGAGTTTTTGAAGATGATGTAATTCTTGATAAATACTATTATTCTTTAACAATTCCTCATGAGTACCAATACCAGAAATCATTTCATTATCCATTACAATAATCTTATCAAGATTACATACAGTAGATATTCTATGAGCAATCATAATTGTAGTCTTACCACTTCTAATACTTTTTAAATTATTTAAAATGTCAGCTTCTGTTTTTGTATCAACCGCACTCATTGAATCATCAAGTATCAATATTTTAGGATCCTTTAAAAGAGCTCTCGCAATAGAAAGCCTTTGTCTTTGACCACCTGATAATGTTACTCCACGCTCTCCTAATATAGTCTGATACGTATTTGCAAAGCCTTTAATATTAGTATCTAAATCTGCCATCTTAGAGGCAGCCTCAACCTTACTAAAATCTACTTCATCATACGCAAAAGCTATATTCTTTTCAATCGTATCACTAAAAATAAAATTATCCTGTATAACATAACCTATATTATCTCTAACCATCTTAAAAGGTAAATGCATAATATCCTTATCATCAATTAACAATTCATTTTCATTAATATTATAAATCCTTAACAACAAATCAACTAATGTAGTCTTACCACTACCAGTTTTACCAACAATACCAACAGACTCACCAGGATTAATCACAAAAGATATATTATTAAGAGTATTAATATCACTATCAGGATACCTAAATGATAAATTCTTAAATTCTATTTTACCTCTAATAGTATCAATATTATCAATATCGTTATCAACAATATCAACCCTAGAATCCAAAAATTCTTCTATTCTCTTATAGCTTGCCTTAGCCTGAGCTCTCATCCTTAATAATAACGCAATAGCGAAAAATGGCCAAATAAGCGTATCAAAATACCCAATAAACTCAAACATTCTACCGATAGTAAATGTAGTACCAAAATATTCTTTTTCACTCACTACAAAATAAGCACCAATACCTATCATAGTAGCGAGTATCAACATAATAAATCCTTCAAGCAATATATCAAGCATTGTGGCAAGCTTAATATGCGCTATTTCTTTTTTATAATTATTTTGATTTACTTTCTTAAATTCATTTACCTCTACTACTTCCTTAACAAAAGCCTTAATCACATGAATACCAGTAAAATTCTCTTCAGTAAAATCACTTAATGAATCATATGCTTCTTGTTTTTCTTTAAACCTATTTTCTAATAATTTTGATAATATCAAAGCACAAATCATCATTATTGTTAAAGGAATCAATGAAATAATAGCCAATATCCAGTTAACCATTATCATCTTAACAAAAGACAATACTCCTAAAAATATAGCATCTACTAAAAATAAAAAGCCATCTCCAAAAACATCCTTAATAACCTCTAAATCATTAGTAAATAATGCCATTATTCCACCAATCTTATGTTCTTTATAAAATTGATTAGATAGCTTTAATGATTTTTGAAATAGATCCATTCTTAAATCAGTCTCTACTCTAGTAGCAGCCCCATAAAACAAATAACGCCAAGCAAATCTTCCAACTAACATAATTAAAGCTATAGCTAATAATTCAATAAAATACCTAGTAATTAAATGAACATTATTAAAAATACTTGCATCCTTTACACCATCAATAAGTTTTCCAACTATCTCAGGAATAAATAACTGAAAAATATCAATAACGACTAAAAAGGCAATTCCAAAAAAGAAATGCCAAAAATACTTTTTATAAAACTTATTGATATACTTTCCAGTAATCACATTATTCAAATCCTTTCATATCAGGAGGAATAGGTGCTAAAACCTCTATTTTTTCCAATGTTACAGGATGAATAAATTCTACCCTATAAGAATGCAATAACGTATTATTACCATATTTTGTACTACCACCATATAATGTATCCCCTAAAATAGGATTTCCAATATAAGACATATGTACCCTAATCTGATGTGTTCTTCCTGTTTTTATCCTACATCTAACTAGTGAATAATCATTACATTCCTTTAATACCTTATATTCTGTTAATGCATCTAAGCCTGTAGATGAAACTCTCATCTTATCCACATGCCTATCTCGTCCAATACGATATGTAATTTTCCCACTTTTATTTTTCAACTTTCCACCACAAATAGCCAAATATTCTTTAACAATATCATGGTTTTCAATTAAATAATTCATATAAGTCAGTGTTAACATATCTTTACAAAATATCATAATACCACTAGTATCTTTATCGATTCTATTAGGAAATTTAACACTTAAATATATACCATTATCATAATAATATTTAGCAATATCATTACATAATGCTATATCATTATCCTTACCATCATGGATAATAATTCCTCTTTTTTTATTCACAATTAAAAAATATTCATCTTCATACAAAACATCAACTAAACCACTACCTAATTTATAATCAATTTCTTCATCATAAATAATAGAAACAATATCGTTACATTTAATAAAATCTGTTTGTTTCGCGACATGATTATTTAATAATACATTCTTATTTAAAAATAAATTATATATTTTAGCCTTACCAAGATGAAAACTTTTTAAAAAATCCAATAAATTTCCATCATTATAAATTGGATAATTAATTATCATAATCCAAATACCTTGTTTCAATTAATCCAATATAACCATTCTTCTTAATAACACTATATGGTAATCCTCTTTTAACAATTGAAACTAAATCACCCTTCCTAAGTGATAAAAATTGGTTAGATGCATCATAACAATAATATTTATGTGTTTTATCATCCTGATATACAAAAGATGTATGAACCCACATACATGTATTACTATTAACATGTTTAATATAATAAAAATCCAAATCTGTAGATAAAATCTGTATTTCATTATTACCATAAGTAATATTAACTGGCTTAGAAGGTGTAGAATAATCACAATCACATTTCATAATATGCTTAGGATAATGATCCTCATAAGCATAACTAAAATTCATATTATTAAGTGAATCAATACATACAAAATTAATTTGTCCACCCTTAACAATATGATTACCACCATCTATAGATATAATCTTCTTCTTAAAATCAAAAATTGGATTACAACATGAAATATCATGTCTATAATTTCTTGTAGGATAATGTCCTACAATAGTTAATTTCTCAACCCCATCACTTCTACCATAAAAATTATCATATTTTAAAATAGGTAATGCATATTCAGGTATATTATTTAAATCATCTAATCCTGCATGAACCAATACTAATTCATCATTAATAACAATAATATCGTCAAGTGACTCCATAAAATCATATAAATCCTTATATCTTTCATGAACCAAATCAACAAATTCCTTAACATCCATATTCATAGATAGCTTATATCCCATTTCATAAGCAATATCATTTAAAATAGAATGTTCCCTAACTACAGTATAAAATAAGAAATTATCCTTTTGTTCAGGCGGCAAAATAAATCTTAAAACCTCATCACAATTTCCAGCCATAGGATAAACATTATCACGCTTTGATAATTCCATAACATATCTAAAGCATTCTAAATTTTTACCAAAATCACCTTTTTCAGTAATATCACCAATAATAAACAAATAATCATTATCATTAAAACCAATATTTTCTAAACCAAGCTTAAAAGTATCCACATCTCCATGGATATCACTTACAAATATTAATCTTCTATTCTTATCTAAATCTAACCTTCTAACCTTGGTTTTCTTCTTTAGCTCTGTCATGACAATTCCTCTCTTCTAACGAATATTTACATCCACAATAATCCTGCCTATATAAACCATATTCTTTAGACAATTCTATTGAATGCTTATATCCATCACCCTTTTTAAAATTAGAATATAAATACTTAACACCATATTGTTCTTCTAATCTATAACCTATCTCATTAATCCATCTTTCTACCTTATAAGGAGAAATAGATAATGTGGTAGAAAAATAATCAAACCCTAATTCCTTACACTTAATTGCACACTTATTAAGTCTAAGTTCATAACATTTATAGCATCTTTTACTCTTCTCTCCTAAATTTTCTAATCCCTTAATAGCATTATAATAATCTTCATCATTATAATCATCATAAATAACATTAATACCAAAAATATTACAAAAATTAATAATCTCATTTAATCTTAATTCATATTCACTATAAGGATAAATATTATCATTAGAATAAAAAATACTAATATCAAAATAATTCTTTAATAATAAAATAGTGTGGCTTGAGCAAGGTGCACAACATGCATGTAATAAAAGCTTAGGCTTATATTCAAGCTTATCTAAAAATTTTAAAAAATCATTATAGCTTTCAATCACAACCATCACCACTTCATAGCATATAATATTATAATTAGTCAAATTTTTCAAGCAATTTCAACATACATTAGAATATAATTCTAATAATGAAAAAAAGATAACAAAAAGTTATCTCTTATTATTCATTATATAAAAATCTCTAAATATCAAAAAGGATATTAAGAGATTAATTCATAATCTAGTCTATATATAAGTGCCACATTATATTTATATATTAGAGAAAGGAGGAACTAAAAAACAGAGGTAAAACAATGTTGTGACACTTACTTTTGACTATTACAATAATAATATAGAATGTATTTTTTATTTCGCAAGAAAAAAAGAAAAATTCCCTTAGGAATTCTTCAAAACTTCTTTAATATAATCTTCATCTATACTTAATGCCTTAACTATTGTTTAAACCTAAAACCCATTTTTATGCATAGCTATGATACTTTGATTAATACTTCTTTAATACCTTGTTCCCTTCCTTCGGCTAATTCTTCTTCTCTAGCAGCTTTTTTATCCATTTCATTATTCTTTCTCCTCCTATTATTATGTTTATAGTATATATTTACTTATATTATACATTATAAAATTGAAAAAAATCCCCTATATTTTAATTATATAAGCACTGCCATAAGGCAATGCTTATATAATTTAGTTATTAATTTAATAATATCTTAAGTTGACTTCTTGTTATAGTCTTACTTATTTTTAATTCTTCTGAAATTTTCTTTAATGAATCTAAATCATTGTGAATCAGTTCTTTAGCTTTATTATAATAATCAACTAGTCGTTGATGTATCCAGCTATCCTTACTATCTTTTACTGCATTACCTGATTCATGATAAGTATAATGTAAATCACATACACCATAATCCTCATAGAATCTATCTATAATGCGAGTGGCACGGGCAAGGTCACTTCCACATCCAATATCTACTCTATTAAACATAATATCAGTTGCTGCTTTACCTGAAAGTAAGACTATTACTCTATTTTCCATTTTAGTAAAATCACACCAATAGTCCTTATCTATTGTTTGTGATGTTACACCACCTTTATGGCCAAAATAATTAGCAATAGTAACTAAATTAACTGATTCAGGCTCTAATAATTCTGATACTAATGCATGCCCAGCTTCATGATATGATGCTGTTTCAAGCTGTAGTGGCGTTTTAGCATCCATATTTTCAGGTGCTTCATAAATTAGTCTTAATAATGCTTTAATAATATCATCCATCGTAATAAGTTCATGATTGTTATATCCAGCAAAAAGGCCAGCTTCATTCATAATACTTTCTAAAACAGCACATGATCTACCATCTAAAATTCTAGCAATTTCTTCACAATCCACATCATTTGAAACCTTCTTATCGCTTAAATAGTGTTTAATTATAATAGTTGCGTCATTGATAGTTGGGCATTCAAATTCTATTTGATTACTGAATCTTCCGGCTCTTAGTAATGATTGTGGCATATCTCTTAAATCATTTGCTGTAGCGATAAAGAATACATCTTTATCCTTACAATCATCAATAAATGTTTGTACAACAACAAATTCATCAGAATTCTTATGGTCATCGTCATTATTAGAAAACTTATCTAAATCATCTAGTAATACAACTGATGGAGTATTGTTCATCGCATCAGTAATAATTCTGTTAACATCATTAACAAAGTCTCCATCAGGCTTATTCTTTCTAATAATATATTTATTTCTATTTAATGCATTTAAAAATGCTTTAGCAAATAATGTCTTACCTAAGCCTGGTTCACCATAAAGCAATAAATTCTTAGGTACTTTGACACCTAATTTTTCATATTTTTCTTTATTATTGATACAATCAATAATTCTTTCTAATTCATTTTTAATATGTTCATAACCAATTATATTTTCAAAATTTCCCATAATATAACCTCGATAAATGATTGTGGGTGCCTTAAATATTGATTAACAATCATGAAATAACCAATAGGTAAAAAGATGAGTAATATTAATATAGTTATGGATTAATAAAAATGCTAATAATTATTTGATTAATTATTAAAATGAATAAAAGGGGATAATCCCCAATTATTCATTGCATAATAATAGTGACTTTAAGTCATTTGAATACTTGCTTAGGCGAAGCTTCTCAAGTGACTTATTTAAAAGTTGACGTGTACCTTCACGTGATAATTTAATATCTTTACCAATTTCTTCATAAGTCTTTCCCTCTTTATCGTCAAGGCCAAAGTATTGACTAATAACATAAAGCTCTCTATCATCTAATACACTTCTTAAAGCAGGGTATAATTTAGCTCCTAGTCTTTTTCTAATAGCTTTTTCTAATGGACTTTCTGATGTGTTATCAGCCATAAGTTCACCAAAGGTAGTTTCTTCATCGCTATCTACTGTAACATCAAGTGAATTAATCTTTTGATTTAATTCAATTAATCTAACAACTTCAGCTTCCTTTATACCCATTTTGTTGGCTATCTCTTTAACTGAAGGTGTATTACCATTTTCAGCTTCTAAGTTAGCACAAGTACGCTTATATTTGTTAATACTTTGACATACTTGGTTTGGAAGTCTAATTGCTCTACCTGTTGCAGTAACGCATCTTCCTAATGAATCCATAATCCAATATGATGCATATGTTGAAAACTTAGCACCTGAATTAGCTTTAAAGTTTTCACATCCCTTTAAAAGGCCCATTAGTCCAGCTTGGATTAAGTCATCCTTTTCTACGCCTTTTCCTTCATATTCTTTTACCATATGATATACAAGGCGTGTATTAGCTGAAAACAATGTATCTCTTGCTTTTGTGCCTGCTAAGCAAACACCATTAAGGTAGTTAATTTCATCACTTGATAAATTACTACCTTTCTTATTAAGTCTTTCTAAGGCCATATGACCTTCTTCAACCTTTACTGCTAATTCATTTTCTTCTTCAACTGTTAATAATTTCAATTCTTTCATAATATAATTATCCTCCGTAATTATTGTTAATAGTGCTTTTAAATCCGATTGAATTTAAAATACAAGAAAATATATTAATTGTGTTTAAACAAACACTCATAATTTTCACTCCCGACCGAGTATAATAGAATAACATTGAATTGGACATTATTCGTGTCTATTTCAAAATTATTTTATTTTTTTGTATTTTGGTCTCCATATGTATTATGAGTAATTAATTTTTATATTATACTTTGTATAATATAACATTTTTTTAGTTGCGTTACTTTTTTTATATTTTGCAATTTTGTTTTAGAATTATTAAATAAATGCATAAAAAAAATTCCCCAACAAACTGGGGAATTATAAGGCCATCATTTTTTAATCTCCATATATTTTTTAAATACCATTTTACTCACCACTAGCTATATTTTAGCAAAAATTAAAAAGTAATTTGACCAATATTATACAAAAATTAAAAAGTAAATTTATTTTTTAGTTTTTCTTTTTTTATAATAATATTCAATCCTGCATGGTTCTCCAAATATTAATTGTTTTCCATCAGGATCTTTAATAACCTTAGCAATTGGCATATCTTTAATATATTTAATTCCAAATAGATTAATGTCTCCATCTTCATCTTCTATAATGCGAGGAAACATATCAAATGTAATACCTTCTTTTTTAAAACATTCATCAAATACTGATTGTTTTTTCTTTAATACATAATATAAAGTATCCCAAAACAATTTAGTCTTATTGCGATCATATAATTCTTGAATAATAAGCTTTACTGTTTTAGCACTATCAAGCTTTCTTCCAATTTCTTGCATCGCATTTTTATATTCATTTGATATAAGGGCTTTCAACTGCTCTCTATCGATATTATCATCATCGTTATTGGATTTTTTATATTTATAATTATCCTTTAATTCTTTTATATTATTATATGCATTTTCAATAATAGGAATGACACTATCCTTATTGTTATAATTAGGTCCACCTGGTCTTTGTATATTATTCATTAATTCCAATATGCTTGGCCTATAGTCTACTGTTTCTACCTTTTTTATACGAATCTCATTGACCTGACCAATTAAATAATCCATTGCAGTATCATAATAAAAATCATCATTATTACTACTTAGTAATTGTAATAGTATTGATTCTTTAGTATTAACTTTATTCTTTCCTTTGGTATCATCTTTTTTGTTTTTCTTGTCTTTATTATGTTTTTCTTTCAATAGTTTTAAAATCTTTGGTTCATTTTCATATTCTTTCTTATATTTATCTCTTATTATATTAATTATTGATATTGCATTAATGCCATATTCTCTTTTTGCCTTATCAATTTCACAACCAGATAACACAGCTAGTATACAAATATCATTATATATTCCACTAATATCTTCATCCTTATTATATTTATCCCATAATATGGAATTTAACCATTGTGATAAATTAACAATATTCCCAATTTGGTTATTTTGAATATTATGATCTATATTAGCTAAATTCTTTTCTTCTTTTTTAGTTTCTTTAAATCCACATACAGGAACACCAAATTCTAAATAATGATTATTAGCTACTTTATTTATTAATGGATTATTAGTAATTAATATGTTATCAGAATCATAATCACATCCATTTAATCTTTGTTGAATATTTTCTCCTATTGCATTAACACATATTATTTGTTTGGTTAATTTAAACCATTTTTTGTATTCGTCGTAATATTTATTTTTAGCCATTAATATGTTACCAATAGTAATATGTGGATTTCTTGAGGCAGTAATGTCAACGTCATCATCATAAAATGTAGTCATTACTGTATCTTTATCTATAATAGATTTAGGATTATTCTTGTCAAATTTACCAATAGTATTTAATAATAATTCATAGCCATTACCAAATAGGTATGTGTATGTTCCATTTATTAATACTTTACCAAATCTCATACGATTAATAAGACTATTAATATTTTCGGTAACGAAATTATAATACATTGTTGTATTTTTAAAATCAGGATTTGTTCTTAAAAGCTTTAAAGTAATAACACCTTTTTTATATATTGTACTTAAGTCTTCTATATCTTCATTTTCATTATCGTTTATATTATTTTTGTGTGTTGCTTTATTTACTCTAATATGGAATCTAACCATATCAGGGTCATTTCTTAAATAATCTAAATACTTAACCTCATCCTCGATTAATTCTTTTACATCATCCCATGATAAATGAAGCGTATTTAAAAATTGGTATGTTGTCATTATCATTTTTCCACCAAAAAAATGACTTGGTTCATCAACCTTAATAATACCAAATTCCGTTCCTACTTTTTTTAACCAATTTTTAAATGTTCCAAATTTTAAATATTTTAAACAGCTCTTTGTGATAACAAGCTTAATATCTTTAATATCAGTAGCGATGGTTTCTCCATTTAACATACTAATATCAGTAATGTTATTTTCATTAAAGAATTCCTGTAATTTAGTATTAAATACACATCCTTTAAAAAATCTATTTCTTAAATACATCATTCCCTTATCTTTATATTTATCAACAAAGAACGATTCATCTAATAAGCCTTCGCCATCCCATATATTATTAGTTACTTCAGCCTCTTCTTCACATGCAGTAACAATTTCCTCTTTGCCTTCTTTTACCTTTTTTACATTAATACATTTTGTTTTAAAAGTAAAATTAAAATCATCAACTAATAATATACTTTCTGGTTTTATTTCAATAGTATCAATAATACCAGATAAAGATAATGCCTTATATGCTTCAAATGATACTAAATCATTTTGTATCTTTTGATTATTCTCATTAAGGCCACATAGGCTCCATTTATTCATTTTTGCATATAATGATTTTTTGATAAACAAGCATTTACCTTCTCTTGATGAACCGCTACTTCTTTTATATCTTGTATATTCAATGATGGTTCCATTAATATCTAACTTAAATCCATTAGTATATAAGAACTCTCTTAATTCAAAGCCATTCTTGTTCTTATTAGGATTCTTTTCATTCTTATATATTTTTCTAAACCTAACATTAATAATATCATTTGTGGCAATAAGTCCATCATCTTTGAATGTCTTAAATTCTTTATTTTTAGTCAAATATCTTAAATCTAATGAATCATCAAGCATTGATCCGTACTTATTATTTAAATTATCAATAACATAAGATTCTTTTACTTTATTACATTCATAAATATCGCATGATTGTAAAGATAGAATTTTAAGACCATTCATAAAACAAGCCCCCTTAAAATAATAGACTAAGAAATATTATCTTACCTATTTTATTAGCCAATATGATAAATATATGCTTCTGCATCTATATTTTCAATTCTCTTTAAAGCTTTCTTATAAGCATTTAATTGATTCTTATACTCATTATCTAAATCATCATCTTCGTAATTTGTTTTATAGTCAACTATGAACCATTTACCATCTAACTCATATAATAAATCAATATTACCATACCATATATCATTCCCATCCTTATATGAGAATGGAATCTCACAATAGCAGTTTGCCTTCTTTAATATACTAAGTAGGTCGTTATCTCTTTTGTTTGATTGATTATATCCACCATTTGTCATTTTATCATATACTTCACTTAAAATATTAATATAACCAGGATCACTAATACTAAATTCTATTTTTATTGTGTTAATTAATTTTGTTTTATCAATAAGAAACTTAGATGATACTATTAGCTCCATCAATTTATGAATAATAGTTCCCTTTAATCTAGCATCTAAATTGTTGCTATCATCTAGTTCTGAATTGTCAAACTTTCCTTTGACTTTTGATAATTCTAATTTACTAGGAGTTTGAATTTCATATGTATTTTTTTTGTCAAATTCAAGGTCTACAATTCTATTACATTGTTTTTCAATTTCTATTTTATCTGGCAAAATATCCTTATCACTATTAATGTCAAATACCTTAAAACTATCATTAACTAATGATTTCCAAAAACTGTTTTGAGACGAATTATCTATAAATAAATAGCTTCTAGCTCTTGTTGCTGCAACATATCTTAATCTATCGTTCTCGGATTTTTCTTCTACTTTTTCCAAATCTGATTCATTTTGAAATGCATTTGTTTTTAAGTTATAAGTATTGTATCCGGATTCTGATTTAGCCGTTTGCATAATATATGATTTATTATTAATGTAATCCTTTCTAGTTGTTGGATTTGTGGTTTTTGTTCCAGATTTATATAATATTACAATTGGTGCCTCTAGCCCTTTAACCTTATGCAAATTAGCTATCTTTACAGCATTTGGTTTAAAATCCATACTCATTACACGCTCAAGATTATTAGATACAAAATCACCAATAAAATTTAATGCATCATCTAAACTAGAAATACGTACATTATTATATGCATCCTTTATGGCTTCACCCACAAAATAGGCATATTCCATATTAGCAAAATCCACTTTCTTAAACAATTCAATGTTAGTCAATATTTGATCATATAAGATAACTGGATTATTTATATCTGTCAATTTTTCTATCCTATCTAGGTATTCATTTATCTTATTAGGTAATTTTTCCTTTGTCATTCCAATTACTTGGTCGTAAGATAAACCAAACACAGGACTAACAAGTAAATCATATAAAGCCCCTGTATAATAACAATTATCCAACTTAACAATATAATTGAAAATTGCATAAATCGCTTTTATTATATCTGTATTAGAGATAGAAAAACTACCTTCTACATAGCATGGAATTTTATTGTCTCTTAAAGCATTTATTATTTCATCATGGACTTCCTTACTCTTAGAAATAATCAAAAAATCTTTATATATTGGCGCTCTTAGTATTTTATTATCGCCTTGCTTTGCTTCTATCTTATATTTATCGTTGTTTAGAATTTCTTTGATTACATTTATATAATCATTACATAAAAACAAACCTGAAGTTCCATTAACATTTGCTTTTTGAGGTATTTGATAATAATTTTCCATATCCTTAAAGATATCATTAAAATAATTAATCAATGGTAATGTAGAACGGAAATTTTTTGTCATTAATAATACTTCATTTTCATTTTTATCAAATACATTTTCAAACAAATTTTTAGTATTCAAATAGGATGGAACATCCGCGCCTCTAAATCTATATATAGATTGCTTAGGATCGCCAAGAATAAATAATGATCCAGGGATAGGTACACAATCTTCTTTTTTTATCGCTTTTACACTACTTGTTAAATATAAGAACAATTCAGTTTGAAAAGGAGATGTATCTTGAGATTCATCTATTAAAAAATATGAATGCTTATTTCTTATGTGCTTAATGATGTTCATACCATTATCCATATCATCAAGCAACATTTTTCTAAATGTTAATAAATATTCGTCAAATGTTAATTTACCTTCTTCTCTTAGTTTCTCTCTTACTTGCTTCTGAACTTTAAAAAGAAAATCTATTGAGTAATTGTATTTTATATTATTTATTAAATCAACTAATACTTCAAAAGGATTGCCTTCAGGTTTATAATTATAAACTTTTTTCGCTTTCATAAAATTAAACAAAATAACTTTAGTTTTTGGATTATCTGTAAATCTTAAATCCTTTATACTATTTCTCAAACTATTTACTATTTCAATAAAATTCTCTAATGTCCAGTCACGCTTTAAATTAATGGCAGAACGAGAAAAATCTTTATAATTTTTATCATAATCATTTTTTGCATCAGAAGTTTTTACTTGTAGACCATCACATTTTAATAATTCATCAATATCATCCTTTATGTCCTTTTCATACTTCCCTTTTAATTCATTTAATGCATCATTAACTGATATTTCAGGACGATTAAAAACAAGTTCTAGAGTAGTTGCAGAAATAACATCACTAATTGATTTAACAAATACATCTTGAGCATTTTTATTAAGTGCATTAAATGTCTTAAATGAATCATAAAATTGTGAACTTGAATCCCTGCTAATTTCAGTATATTCCTTTAAATATGCTGTTTTTTCTTCTTCATCATCAATAACAGACGCTGAAGACGGGATTTTTGCATCAAGCGGATACTCTGATAATACTTGATTACAGAATGCGTCTATAGTGCCTAAAAAACACTGATTTATATTTTTCAAAGCAACTTTACAATTATTCCTTTTAATTGCACTAGATGATCCTAAGTCACCAGGATATTTTGCTTCGTAATTGTCTGGAGCATTTTCTCTTTCCCTTAATTTTATTTGAAATCTATCCAAAAATTCAGTTGCTGCTGCTTTAGTAAAAGTAATTGCACATATTTTTGAAATATCTTTTCCAGCTTCAATCATGGCGACCATTCTATTAACTAATATTGATGTTTTACCAGATCCAGCATTTGCTACAACAAAGAAATTCTTATCAATTTCATTTAATATTTTTATTCTTGAGTTATCATCAATCAATAAAGTATTATTTTTTTGCATTATGATAGAACCTCCTTGTAAAGAGATAATAGTTTTAAATATTTTTTGTCATATTTGCCGATATCTTCTTTATCACATATAAAATCTGCTTTTAAAATCGCCTGTTTAAATTCTTCTATTTTATTAATCATTTCTTGCTCGTTTTCCTTAGAGTAATCAATTGATATTACCTTTTTATAATATGGGTATCTAAATTCAATTTTAGAAATTCTTTTTATATTTTTAGAAGTAATAATTGGGTTAGTAGTATGCTCAATCATATAAGCATATATTAATCCTTGTATACAAGAAACAGGATCGTTATTTTCATGTTTTATTGATTTGCCAGTCTTATAATCCACCAAAATATACTCACCGTTTTTATTTTTTTCTATTCTATCGAATGTACCACTAAATTTTATATCTTTAATAGGAAAATCTTCTATTTTCTTTTCGTATTCTACACATTTACTATTTTCGTCTTCCATATCATACAAATTAGAAATTATATTTTCATATTCTTGAATTACCTTATCTTTTGATGCATAGATAATAGGAGGCTTTTTTTCAAAAAAATTATTTAATTCTAATAGGGCTTCATCCATAAATTGCTTTTTTGTTTTTTTAGCTTTTTCAAAGCCTTCCATTAGTTTATGGATTAATGTGCCTAATGTATTAGGTTGGATAATATCATATGGATTATCAGGATCATCTAACTTTATACCAAAAAAATTCGATAATACAAAAGAAAATTTACTTTCAAAAAAACTAGAGATTGATGATGGACTATATACTTTATTAAGCAAATTCTTTGGGTCATAAATGATTTTGTAATCTATATCATTTAATATAGCTTCATTATTATTAATTCTTGCACAAATGATATTTTTATTTTCGTTCATTACACTTGATGTAAATCCGAAAGGTTTATGGTTTTCTTCTTCGCCTGATAAGAATCTAACTAGATCATAATCCTTAGATTCACTCAACAAATCATAAATAATAGATGAAGGGTTTTTTTCTTTCAGATCAAATAGTCCATAATACGAATAGGATAATATTGCATTCTCTGATGACTTAATTAGTTTCTTAGTTCTTTCAACTTTTTTTTCAACTAGTTTTGTCGATATATATAAATCTGAACCGGTTCTTTTATATTCATCATCAAATATTAAATAATTCTCTTTTGGGTTACCTGGAAAATCCTCATCCAATCCGATAATGAATGTGTATTTCCTTAAGGAAGCAAATGCATTATCAATATTAGATATATGGATAGATCCACTATTAGATATCTGTTTATTAGTATAAGATGAAAATAATCCTGTCAATAATTCATCATCGTTTATTTTTAATCCATACATAGTTTTAGCATTAACCAATTCCTCCATTTTAAATATGACTGACTGCTTATTTATATCATCAGTAACATATTTTTTTACAAATGGAACAATACCTAATTTCATATCATCATTTAATATATTTAATGCTTCAGCTGTGTTTATATCATATAAACTACTGTTAATATTTGCTATGTTATCAAAGCCAATTCTCAACCAACCAGCAAATTTAATAAATTCATTATACTTGCTTACATTCAATTTGCCATTTTTCTTAAAAAATTCTTTAAATAGCGAAGAATTAAATAAAGGAGAATTAAATAACGCTTTATATGCATCAACACCATAATTTTTATTTTTTAAATCTAATAACAGTTTTAATAATTTTGCAGGTTTAGTTTCAATAAAAGGAATCCCTATTCCTGTTGTATAAGGAATTTTTAATTTGTATAAACTGGATAATAACTCTATCATATCTTTTGGATTAGTCAAAACAATCTGACAATTATCTACTGGGATATTGTCTTTTTTTATTATATTAAAAATAGATTCAATTTCATTTACTTTTCCATAGGCTCTTACGAAGTCAATTTTAGATTGTTTTTTATTATATAAATAGTTGGAGATTGATACTTCTTTTACATTATTAAATACATTATCTAACATTTCTTTAAATGATTTTGTTATTTCAAATTCATTAAAATACTCAACACATACATCATTAATTTTTAACTGATTATTAATAATGTATAAAATCATATCGTATTTATCATATAAATTATTTTTTTTCTTATAATCAATATATTTTTCATACACACTAATAATGGTATTTTTCTTTAGAGAATAATTATCAGATAAAGTTTCCCTCATCGAATCTAGAGAATTAGTAATCACACAATCTCTAAATGAATTAATCGCATTTCTAATGTTGACAGCATCTGGCAATTTACCACTAAGAATACTTAAATATATGAATGACTGTTCCTTATCATCAATATATTTACCATTTATTGTTTCACCATTATGAACTAATATATATGAACATATTTCTACATCGTTTAATACTCTAACACCAAAAGTGTTATGACCATTTTTAGACATAGTTCTTAATAGTTCGACTTCATTTAATTTATTTGAAAAAATAATTTTTTCATTAACTAATTTACCCATCATACCAGCCTCCATAAATCGTCTTATGCTGCATTATTTATTATAGCATACTACTACATTATAAGCCATTAATTACAACAAAAAAATGGAGTCATAAAAACTAATTTTTATGCTCCCATTTTTTCTTATTTCAATTCTATATATGCATAATCATCACTTAAGTCATACTCAAAATCAACTTCACCTTTTTCATTTAGATGGTAAAGTTTACCATTTTCTGTATAACCATTCCAAGTTGATATAACTGTTTTTTGTTTTGACAATTTCTTTAAAAATTCTAATAAATTAATATTTGAATTTTTATGATATAAAATAGCCTTCTTATCTAACAATACCTGTTTAGGCGTATACGTATCTAAAAATCCACTAACAAAATCATAAACATAATTGTTATCCTTACCATCAGGTATTTCTTTTCCTAAAATAAAATCTAAATCTAATACAGGAATACCTTCTTGTTTAGAATAATTATGTAAATACTTACTCTTTCCAGAACCAGGTTTTCCAATAATCAAAAGTAGATAATATTTCTTCTTGCTAAGTTCGTCAATCAACTGCATGCTAAAACCTCCTATTTAATTTTTAATTGATTTTCCTTGTATCAATTATTATAACATACTCTTATTCTAAAAGCCATAACTTAATTATAAAAAGCCTTCTACTTCGAAGGCTTAACTTTAATTATGTTCATTTATTATTTTTTCCATCCATATTACATCATACCATTTATTAAACTTATAACCACATTTAGTAAATAAGCCTACTCTTTTAAATCCTAGTTTATTATGAAATAATTCACTATCATTATTTAAATATTCATCTTCAATATCCGTATGTGCTATACATGAATAAAGATTGGTAATACCCATATTCTTTAATCTATTCTCTAGTTCTAAATAAAGCATTTTACCTAATCCCTTACCTTTAGAATCTTTATCTATATAAATTGATATTTCATTAGAATACTTATAAGCATCTCTACCATAATATTCATGTGAATATGCATATCCTTTAATAACACCATCTTCTAATATACAAATATATGGATATTTATTACTAATACTAATTATTCTATTTCTAAATTCTTCTATAGTTGGAACTTTCTCTTCAAATGTAATAGCTGTGTTAATTATGTAATATCTATAAATATCTAATATTCTATTTGAATCTTCTTTTACTACATTTCTTATTTCAATCATTTTAAATCCTCATTTATATATTATTTTGAAAAGAAAGCTACACCTATTGCACCAGGACCTACATGTGTTCCTATTGTGCTACCAACAGTATAAATCGGAATAATATTAGCACTACTTTCCCACAAATTCTTTTGATCTTCTATATATTTTTTTAACATTATATCAGATAAACCTGAATATACTGTAGTATATGGCAATTTAAAATCTATTTCTCCTTTTTGATTTATTATTTCATTTAATAAATTATTTGCTTTTTTAGATCCTCTTGCCTTTCCTACCAATTTTACCTCTCCATTCTCAATAGAAATAACTGGTTTTATATTTAATAATTCTCCTGCGAAAGCTACTGTTTTTGAAATTCTTCCACCTTTTTTTAAATATTCTAATGTATCAACTACGGCTATTAATCGAATTCTCTCTTTCACCTTATTTAGTTTATCAACTATTTCCTTGATTTCTAAACCATCTTTGATTAGCTTAAGTGCATATTCACATAATATTCTTTCACCTGCTGTAACAGTTAAACTATCTATTACATATACTTTATTTTCAAATTCTTGACTAGCTAATAAAGCACTATTATATGTATTAGATAGTTTTGATGATAATGTGATAACAATAACATCATAACCTTCACTTACTAATCTTTCATATGTTTCTTCGAATCTAAATGGTGTTATTTGGCTTGTCTTTGGCAATGTGTCTGTCTCAATTAGTTTTTCATAAAATTGCTTAGGAGTTAAATTAACTCCATCTAAAAATTGTTCATCTCCAAAATTAACTATTAATGGAATAACTTCTATTCCATATTTTGAAGCTTCCTCTTGTGAAATATCAGAAGCTGAATCTATTAATATTTTTATCATTTTTATTCCTTTCCTGCTATCTCTTTAAGATTATTATCGATAAGTTCTAATGCTTTATATAATATTTCTCTTTCTTTATCGTTTAATCCTTTACTAGCAACATCTAATATATTATCAATTTTATCTGATATATATTTACCAACTTCCTTACCTTTATCAGTTAAATATAGATCATTCTTATAACTTTTATTATCAGATTCATCAATTAAAACAAAACCATTATTTAAAAGAAAATCCAATGTTCTTGAAATAGCTCCCTTATCTATATCACATAATCTAGTTAATTCCTTAATAGATAAACTTTTCATTTTATATAAATAATATAAACATGATACATGTGGACTTTTTAAATCATAATCAAGCATCTCAAAATTTTTTATTCTTCTTATACTTCTATTAATACTATTAATATGGTTTGTAAAATTATAAAATCTTTCATCCATAATAGCTCTCCCTTTTTGTTGTTTAATCAACAATATTATAGTCAATTTTGTTGACTTGTCAACATTTTTATAAATAATATTGATGCATAATAAAAACAAGTTGATTTTTTTTCAACTTGTTTTTACTTAAAATATCCTTCATCAATTAATATTTCTAACACTTTGGCTTCACGCTCAATCATATCTTTATTTTTTGGACCATGATCTTTATTTCTATTTGCATTAATTGCTATTTTAGGATTAATTAATTCTAATGTGAATTTTTCATAATCTTCATAGGCATCTAATTTTTGATTGATAATTTTATCCTCTACATCACATAGATAATAATAATTATCTTGAATAAACATAGAATATCCTAAATCTTTTGCTTTCTGGATTCTATGTACATATCCATATTCCTTAATAGAATCTTTTATTACAATTAAACCTGCTTCTTAAGCAGTTTCTCTAATTAGGGCATCTATATTAGATTCATCCTTTTCTATTCCACCACCTGGGAATTTATAATAATCATAAACTAAACTATGAACCATATATATTTTATTATCTTTTATGATTATCGCTCTAGCAGATGGTCTTTTAAATGCTTTACCATTTTTATCATAATTATTTAAATCTATTTCAAATAATAATCTCATATATTATCTCACTTTCATATTACATAAATTAATTATTCACTATAATTAATGGCACAAGCATTTCATCTGTTAATGATGTATGATGTCCTTTATGTCTTTTAGATACTGGTGTTAATAATGCTATTTTATTAGTATATGTTCCTATAGCGATATAATCACCTAATAATTCTTCTTTATTACCATAGAGGCCAAATATACCCATATCAATTAAATCTTTGGTTTTGTATAATACAAAATCTTCTTTATATTTATTATTAAAATATTCTTCAAAATCCTTTTTGTATTCTTCTTTAACTAAAAAAGAAACTGCTCTTGCGTCTAAATATGGATATATTTTTAACATATCCATTAATTTATCATCATGATATAAATCTATATATCCTTCTACATCTATTTGTCCATGATCAGCCGTAATTATAAATAATGTATCTTTAGTATTTTTATATAACAATTCAAATTCATCATTTATTCTATTTATTATTTTTTTAGATTCTATGCTTGATACACCAAATTCATGCATTGTAGTATCAGGTTCACCTAAATATGAATAAATAAACTGTTTATCATTTTTATTTAATACAGTTTTTATATTATTAAAGAAATCTTCTATTGTTTCAAATATATGATTGTTCTTTTGATTTTTTACTTCTACATATTTCGGAAATACAGTATTAATATTATAGTCAGTATTGGCATTATCAAAATAATAATCTTCTCTTTTTATTGGTTTTTCTTTAATAATTATTTTTTCATTATTAAATGAATCAGTATCTAAAAATATATTAACATTCTTATTAATACTTTTATAATATAAGCTCCATCCAAACCATCCATGCTCTAATGGATACATATTACATAATAATGAATTAGTAGCATTTGTTGTGGTTGATGGAAATGTTGATGTTAATGTCATTTTAATATTCTTTTTTAAAATACTATTATCTTCTAAATTTATATTAATTGGATTAATACCTAATCCATCAATACACATAAATACAATATTCTTATAATTCTTTTTTAATTCATCCATTATTTCATTTAATATTGGTTTATCATTCTTACAACCTAAATAAGTTGCCAAAGTTGATGATATATTTAAAATTGATTTATTAAAATTTGGAAAAATAAAATCTTTCATTATATCACCTAGTTTTATTATAATGTATTTGCACTTTTATTTTAATGTGAAAGTGCAAATTTTGCACCTATTAATATCATAAAGTGCAGATTTATTTCAAATAGAAAATCACCTAAAAGATTTAATTATTCAAATATATTGTTCTAAACCAAAACTAACTAATTATTTTTCTTGACAAGTAAAATAATTGATATTATTACAGGTCCGAAGCCATATCCAAATGAAGCAATATACCATAATTCTTGTATAGGTGTAAAACCACCTACAAAGCCTATTAATATCATTATACCTAATACAAGAAATATATTCTTTAATAATTTGTTATCTTTAATATATTTTGATATAAATATAAACCCTAATCCAGTAAATAATCCCCATCCAATATAATCTATAAACATTTCAATAGATGGATACATACCAATTAAATAATACTTTGGAACATCATATCCACCTCTTAAGAGTGGTCTTGTAATACATACACTAGATATATGAGCAATAGATGTAAAAACTAATAATCCAATAAACATAATAGTAACTATCTTTATTTCTTTTTCTTTAAAACCTAAATATTTAGATAGCAATCTAAAATATATTAAGAAATATATAGCTGATAAAATAGTATATATTTCCCAAATAGCTAAACATACTTCACTTTTAGTAGCTATATATAATGCTACTACAAAAGCGTATAACAAACATAATATAATCATTAAAACATGATAAGTCTTTTTCATAACTAAATCTCTAATCTATAATACATTAATAATAGAATCTAAACTATTATAATTTATAAAATCAGCTTCTTTATTATATGTTTCTATCATAGCTTTTATTTCTGCATTTTGTTCTTCTAAAGGAATATTTTTAGCTTTATTGTAAAGTAGTTTCATCATAAGCTTATGTTTAAAATCTAATTTTGAATAATATATAGCACCTCTTAAATGAAATATTTTAGTTTTATTATATATTTCTTCTGTTATTTGTTTTTTAATTCCATTTTTAATATGGTTAGTATTTTTTTCATCAGTTGGATCAGCCAATCCTACTGTAACAATAATAAAGTCTTTTTTAGATGCATCTTTTATCTTTTTAAATGTTTTATTCATTCCTAATACGCCACCAGCATATAATGAGCCTATATAAATTATGCTATCATATTCATTAATGTTATTTACTTTATTATATTCTAAAGTTTGAACATTTATTCTATTAGATAGTTCTTTAGCATATTTTTCTGTCGAACCATATTTAGACCCATATATAATAATTCTATTCATTGTTGTCACCTACATATTTTTCCACTTTTTCTAGTCCTATAAAGATTTTTTGAATCATATTAAAAAACAATTTTATTTGATCATCGTTGAATTCACTAAATAATAATTCTAACATTTTCATTTGTTTAAATCCTATTTCATTTGAATATGACTGAACCTTATTAGTTAATTCGATACATAATGAATTATTGGTTCCTTCAATTATTTCTATGTATCCTTTAGTCTCTAATAAAGTAATTAGTTTTTTAACATTTTGTCTTGAACAACCCATCATTTTTCCTATATTAGTTAATGTATGAGGTTTTGGACAAACACTTACAATTGTTAATAAAAGCCACTTTTTCATAGACAATTCACTTTGAGCCTTTTCGCCAGATGTTTGTAGCCTATTTTGAATAACAAAGAAGCTAGTATATATTGCTTGTTCTCTTGATAAAGTATCATTATTATAATCATCTAATATATCTTCTAATCTCATAATAACCTCTTATGGTAACTTGTTACTAACATTATTATAGTAACTTGTTACCACAATGTCAATTGATATTATTAACAAAGAGAAAAACGCCTCTTGGCGTTCTTCTACTATCAGTATTTAATTATCTTACTTTCTTGCCTTTTTTGTTCCCATTTGTTTTCGTACATTAATCTATCAACACGACTAATAACGTCATTTACTGTAAAATCTTCATTTGAATCATATATAGCCATTAAGAGCTTCGGCTCTTTTTTTATTATAAAATATCTAATTTTAGTGAGAAGAAAAAATTTTTTGTATCGCTTTTTTCTGAACTTCACTAAAAAAATTCTTCTCATTTTGGTGTAACTACAAGAAAAACAAAAAAATGGCTTGAATAAGCCATCTTTTCTATATAGGAACTTTATTATTTTCTAACAAAGTTATGTTACTATTGGTGGAGATGATGGGAATCGAACCCATGTATACAACCCAATTTCATTTGCTTTCTACATGTTTATCCTAATCTAAATTTTCGATAGTCCTAAGCGAAAAGGAAAACCAAAAACTACCTACACTCTATTATATTCATCTTATTATCCTAGAGTAGCGAATAACAAAATATATCCTACTGTGTTGTCAGAAAGCCTATAAGGGTAGGCACCCTATAGGGTTCTGTCGCTTTAATATATTAGCAAGCGAAAGCATAGTTAGCACAAGAATTGCTTCTTGCAGCTAAGAATGCATAATCATTATTATCTTCAGCGTTTATTAAAAACCCCGACGTTTTTAAGGGAGACTACTCCCACATGCTTACAAATGTCCTTAAATCATAGCGAATCCAGTACATCCCCATGAACAATATTAGTATAGCACAATTTTTAATATTTGCTTGAATCTTTCATCATTTTATTTATATTTCTACTAATATCTCTTTCTTTTATTGTTTCTCTCTTATCTTGAAGCTTCTTACCTCTTGCTAAACACACTTCAATTTTAACTAATGATCCTTCAAAATATGCTTTGGTTGCTACTAAAGTTAAACCATCAAGTTTAATCTTAGAAGCTAGCTTTTCACATTCATGCTTATGAAGTAATAATTCTCTTGTTCGTAATTCATCATGATTAAATATATTACCATGCTCATATTTTGCAATAAACATATTTAGTATGTAAGGCCTATTATTTTTCATAATGACATAGGCATCATTGATATTGCACTTTCCCTGTCTAATTGATTTAATCTCGGTACCTTTTAACTTAATACCAGCTTCAAACTTATCAAGCAAAAAATATTCAAATGATGCCTTCTTATTTGTACATATTATTTTCATTATAATATCTCCTACTTCTGTCATTATAATCATCTTTTAAATTAAAGTAAATGCATCTAGATTCTCTATCACTATTAGAAACTATTATTTTAACCTTATCCCCAACATGGTAAATATTCCCAGCTGCCTCACAACTATTATTTTTTTCATCAACATAATAATATCTATTTGCGTCTCTATATAAAAATAATCCTTCTATTCCCATATCAAGTTCTATAAACATTCCAAATGATGTAATTGATGTGATTACTCCTTCATATTCACAATTAATCTTATCTTCCATATACCAAGCATAAAGCATATCATTAACACTACGCTCACAATCAACACTGCGTCTTTCACTTGAAGAATTCTTCATTGCTATATCAAGCATTATATTATTATAGTACTTTATTTCTTTTTCGAAACTATCGCTTGGATGAAGCAATAACTTTTTAATCATTCTATGTGTCATCAAATCAGGATATCTTCTAATAGGCGATGTAAAATGGCAATAATAGTTCAATGCTAATCCATAGTGTCCTAAATTATCATTAGAATATTTTGCCTTCATCATACTTCTTAACAACATATTACTAATAATATCCTTATTTGGATTATCCTTAATCTTACCTAATATTTCTTGTATCTCTTTAGGATGAATATCATTTTGAATATTCTTAACCTCAATACCCATATTACCTATCTCTTTAAAAGTATTATGTAATTTCTCTTGATCAGGTTTTTCATGAATACGATATATTATAGGTAACCCCATAATATTCATATGATAAGCTATAGTTTCATTAGCCTTTAACATAAAATCCTCAATCAATTTTTCAGAGTCGAACCTTTCTCTTTTAATTATTTCAATAGGCTTTCCACAATTATCAAGCTTAAATGAATACTCTATAGTATCAAACTCAATACCACCCTTTTTATTTCTAATATTTCTAATAATATTAGATAATTCTCTCATTTTTAATAACATATCATAAATGTCATTATACTCTTCGATTAATTTTTTATCTCCATCAAACATTTTATTAACTTTATCATAAGTCATTCTATGATGTGAATTAATAACACCCTCACATATTTCATAATTAACCAAATTACCCTTTTTATCTATCTCCATAATGCAAGATAATACTAATCTATCCACACCTTCATTAAGTGAACAAATACCATTAGATAATTCATGTGGTAACATAGGTATTACTCTATCAGCTAAATAAAGACTCGTACCTCTTTTTAATGCTTCCTTATCTAGAGGATTACCCCATTTAACATAATGACTTACATCTGCTATATGAACTTGTAACTCATAATTACCATTATCAAGAATTTTCAAATAAATAGCATCATCAAAATCTTTAGAATCATCACCATCAATAGTGATAATATCTAAATCTCTAAAATCTCTTCTTCCATTATATTCATTTTTCAACACATTTTGTGGAATAGATTTTACTTCTTCTTTTACATCATTATCAAATTCAATATCAAAACCATATTCTAAAGCAATTTTAGTTATCTCAATAGTAGGATCATTAATATTTCCAACAACTTCAAAATCACTTAATGAAATAACATAATCATAATATGTAACCTTAACCTTAACCAATGAATCCTCTGGTATATTATAAACATCATCACTATTTAAAGGTATATTAATAGGCATACTTAACATAGTTGACTTAAAAGAATATCTATCCTCTAATCCATTTTTAGTCTTTTTCTTTCTATGGTTAATAACTCCTACACAATAATCATATCTATGACTAACTACATTTAATAAATAGGCATGAAATTCATTATAATTATTTTCAAATAAAACACTTACTATATCTCCGGAAAAAATATTATATTTATCAACATTCTCAAGATAATATTTATTATCATTTATAATTATAACTCCAGCACCACTATTATTTACTTTAACCTCGCCATTATATGGAATACCATATACAATACCATATTCACCTTGACACTTTGAAATTATATTTTTTGATACCATCTCTTCAACAAATTGTTTCGTTTTTTCGAGCTTAGCACCACATTTATTAGAAATATAATATAAACTATTAGCTGAATCCTTTAATATTTCTAATACACTTTCTTCATTTAAAACATAATCATTTATTTCAATATTTTTCTTTTTTGTAGAAACCTTATATTTTCCTGTTTTCTTAATTTTAACAATTAATCCCTCATCCTCTAAAGCTTCTAATTCATCAATTAAATTTTCATCATCGAATATCAAAGAGAGTTCATCATAAGTAAGTGATTCATTTTGAAGCTCTCTAAATATTAACTTCTTACTCATAAATATCTCCTCCTTTGAAAAAAATAATGAGACTTCACAGTCTCATCAATAATTATATTGTGGCATGTATAATAACTGCAGAAATAACTAATACTACGAATACAATAGCTACTATTGCAGTTGTACGTTGCATAAATAATTCTACACCACGTGTCTTTTGATTTTTAAATAAATCAGACTTACTACCATTAAATGCATCATTGATATCATCCTTTGATCCCTGAAGCATTACAATTACTATTAATAAGATTGCTGCGATAAGCACAAATATGTCAATTATGAACTTACTCATAAGGAAAACCTCCATTCATACAAACGTCTAATTAATTATACATAAAACTATATATCATTTCAAGTTAATTTTTAACTAACTGTTAAGTTCTTTAATAGATATATTTTTAATCAATATATCTATATAAGAAATACTAAATTCCTCATCATATAAATTAACTTTTGACTTAACAATAAAGAAATTATCATAAACGCCTTTAATTATACCTAAAGCATTCTTGACATTTCTTCTTTTTAAATTAACATCAATATGAATAGGTTCATTTTCTTTATATAATTTTAATATCTTACTCTTAATAATATTTATATCTACATTCATTTATATAAGCTCCACTTCTACTTATATTTTACCATTTTTTTAATCTAGAAGTAAGAATTATTTTTAATTATCTATTATCATATTCATTGTTATCTTCATCAATCAAAATATCTGTAATAATATTAGAATCTTTAATATCTAAATTGTTAATATTATTAACTAGCCCATATTCATAAGCTATAACATCTAAATTATTAATATAAATATTGTTAATCTTTGGATTATCAAAACCATTAATATGAAACACTCTACTTATTCCTTTATAATCATTACTATTTCTACTAAATACATTATTTATTCTAATATCATCAATAATAGTATTTGATATATTAGTATCAACATTCTTCAAAATAGTATCATAATAATCCTTATATTCAATATCTAATCCACTAGGAATCTCTAATTTGTTATAATTAGGATTCCATCCCAAATTAATATTAATTAAATACTTAACATTACTACATCTTAAATTACTAACATTAATATTCTTAATATAACCTTTTCTATTTTCACTAGATTTTATTCTAAATGCACAATCCGTGTTAATAAAATCAATATTATCGATATCTATATTGTAAATACCACCCGATAATTCACTACCTAAAGTGATACCAAACCCTCTTAATATTTTACAATTTCTTATAATAATATCATGACATGGCATATTAACTCTTAATCCATCATAATCTCTTCCTGACTTAATACAAATGGAATCATCATTAGTATTAGATGTTACATTTTCAATAATACAATCATAACATGAATCAATATCTATGCCATCTGTCGATGGAGAATTCTCATTTCCAGAATTAATAATAATATTGTTAATAGTAATATCGTGTGAATATAGAACATGTATGTTCCAAAAACCTGAATCCTTTGATGTTATTTCTTTTATTTCGATATTACTTGAATTTTGAACCAATAAATTCCTTGGTCTTTTACAATCATAATCACATAAAAATCTAATACCTAATCTATCATATTCCTCTCTCATCCCACCTTTAGTATCAATACCCCAATACTTCAAATACCAATACTTTCCATTACCATCAATAATACCATTTCCACTGATAATAACATTATTACAATTAATAACATTTAAAATTCCAGGATACCAATTCATCTCAATTCCTGCAACTCTCGTAAAAATATCTTTGTAATTAGCTTCATCAGTACTAGCTAACAATACACAATTATCTAATACTAATTTAAAATTATCATGCAAAAATAAAGGACCTACAAGATATACTCCTTTATCTATTGTAAGTTCATTATTTTCATCTATTAATTTCTGCAATTTATCAGTAACTAATGATTTACCACTATTATCAATATCTAAATTACATGTATTTATCATATTAATTACCTATTTTACTATCTAATATTTTAACTGCATTTCTAACACAATCATCACAAGGACATAATACTATACCTGTATTCCTGCCTTTTAAGTCTTTGCAGATAGTTGCGCCACACATATTATTAAACTCATATAACATATCTTTTGATTTCATCATCAAAGATGGCTTACCATCACTTAATAAACCTAAAATAATATTGGCTCCGATTAAAGCACCACAAGTCGCCTCCATTGAGCCAAATCCTACTCCAAAGCCAGCTCCAATTTTTAATAATTCGTCCTCTCTTAAATCGATGATATCTTTATATGCCAATAACACTGCTTGACAACAATTCCTTCCATTATGCTTATATTCTACTGCTCTTTCAAATCTTTCCATACTATTTTCTTAATCCCTTTATAGTCTTATATAATCTTGATGCATTAATCTCTAGATCATCTCTACTAATTAAACCTATTCTTAATGCTTTTTCTAGCTCATTATAATCTTCCTTACTTCCTGGCATAAAAATATCACTATGTGCTTTCAAAACCCTATCAATATATGCATTTTTATATTTTGATTCATTCTGCATAAATTTAACAATCCAATCAGTCATAATTATACCATCATGGCCCAATTCACATCTTAATATTTTTTCATTAATATTTATATTTTCACTAGTATGAATACCATTAAGTAAATTATAAGATGTCATAACAGCCTTAGGCTTAGCTTCCTTAATTACTATTTCAAATCCCTTTAAATAGATATCTCTAATTGCCCTTTCACTTACTATGCTATTATTAACATACCTATTATATTCTTGATTATTGCACAAAAAATGCTTAATTGTAGCACCACATCCTTTATGTGATTCAACGCCTAATACAACATTTTTAGCCATTATACCACTTAAATATGGATCCTCACTATAATATTCAAAATTTCTACCACATAATATACTTCTATGAATATTTAAAGCTGGTGCTAACCATAAATTAACGTTAAATAATTCCATTTCAGATCCTACAATATCTCCAAATACATAGCCAAGTTTTTTATTAAAACTTTGTGCAACTGCTGTAGCAATTGGAAGTGCCGTAGTATATTGATGCATTATTTCATTACCTCTTGGCTTAGGAGATAACAAATATAATAATCCTCTAATTACTAAAGGCATATATTCCTTCATTGATTCAGGGATTAATCCACTTTTTGAATGTGGTCCATTCTTATCAACAAAATAATCTCTTGCAAGCCTTAACCCCTGAGGACCATCAGCCATTACTATAGAATCCAAACCATCAATTTTAGCTGTTTCTCCTGCAGCTCCAGGAACACTAATACCAGATGAACCAATAATGCTTTTAATTCCGCCCTTTTCATTAAATCTACCCATATTAAGCTTCATTAACTCATTATCGCTTAATTTTTTTATTTCATCTAATACTTCATATCTTAACTCATAATTAACAATTTCCTCATCAAATAGACCTTCATCTATTTCTAAAGTAGGAATATTATAATTATCACTTCTTAACCTAGGGATATAATCCTCAAAATCAGGCTTTTTAAACAAATTTTTTACTTTCTTAATAGAAATATCGTTATTAATCAAAAACTTATAAATAGGGGCATTATTTCGACTACTATTACCTACTCTAACAATATATTCTCCCTTAATTATTTGATATCTCCTATTATCATAATCATAACTTTTTAGACTTTCTAATCCAAATGATATGTTTAATTCACATTCACCACTTGGTTCTATCAATTCAGTTTTTTCAAAAGCAATCAATTCTTGATATGGAAAATCTAACCTATCATTAGGCTTAGATATATAAACCTCTATTACCTCTTTACCAGCATATTTTCCTATATTTCTTACATTAACTTTTATGTTAAATTCTTTATTATTAACACTATATTCAACAACATTATACTCAAAATCTGTATAAGATAATCCAAATCCAAAAGGAAATAATACATCTTTATTAAATGTATCGAAATATCTATATCCTACATATATACCTTCTTTATATCTAGTATCATCTTTGTTACCAAAATCACCTATTTTTTGATAATCATCTATTCTAGCCCATGTTGTTGATAATTTACCAGAAGGATTATATTTACCTAATAATATATCCGCAAAAACATTTCCTGTCTCAACGCCTAATTGTGATAACAATAATATATTTTTAACGAAATCTATTTTACTTAAATCAACAACACCACAAGTATTTAGAACTAACATAAAATGCTTATAATTATTTTCCAAATACTTAATATCTCTTATTTCAGTATCAGTTAAATAAATATCTCCCTTTTCTTCTTTTCTATCAGCACCTTCTCCAGATATACGTGATAACACATAAATTGCATTATCACATCTAACATCAATAGGAATATCATATTCACCCTCAAGCATTACCTCGCCCATGGAGGCAATAAATAATGCTTGTTTTTTCTCTTTAGCAACGCTCTTAAGATGCTTTTTAAATCTTTTTTTCATTTTATTATATTCTATATCATATTTATCTAACCAATCAGTAGTTTTAATATTAAAGCCTTTATTTTTTAATCCATCTTCTATATTAACAAAGAATCTAGAATTAACTTCTCCAGACCCTGTACCACCTTTAATTGTCTTCCTAGCTCCATTACCATAAAGTGCAATATCTCCTGCATGTTTCAAAGGAAAATCACCATTATTTTTTAATAAAACTGTACATTCTGATAAGTATTCATAGATGGATTTCAAATTTTTAATTTCATAATCATTCATATCTATACCACCATATCACTATCTAGTTTTATTCTTCGTCTTTTATAATTATAAATAAATGTAAATAAAATTCTTGATGACTCAAGCTCCATCTCAACACCTAATAATACCAAATGAAGTGAAACATGTTCTTCTGGCTCTATAATTAATAATATTGCAAAGATAATTTGAATTATTGTTTGTAATAACAATAACAAAAATAAAGGATTACCACCATAAGTCAATTCATAAATAGCCTTAGATAACTCTTTTACTGCTTGTAATATTGCAATAACGCCCCAAATAATACTAATTATTTCAACATTGTTGTCGAATGCAAAAATAATTAATACTGATAATATTATCTTAATTATTTCCTCGCCTATTCTATTATGCTCAGTTTTATATGAGTGTATAGCTATTTCATAAATTAAACCCTCTATAGAAACAATGAGCATTGGTATACCTACTATTAACGATAAATAATTAATCAAATGCTCACGCATAACAATAATTATAATTCCAATAGGTATATAAAAAACCATCTTATTAATTCTTAGTATTTGTCTTACCATATTATCTACATCCAATCGCAATATTATAATTTATTATATCATTAAATTAAGAAAATTGAAAAGACGCATTTCTGCGTCTTACAATTAATTATTTTCTTGTCCGTCAACGTTTTTAGACAATTCTTTTTGCTCATCAACAAAATCTTGTGCTTCTTTTTTCATCTTTTTACTAGTCTTATACTCAGTAGGTTTATATTGAGAAACAACAACTTGATTGAATGATAAATCAATACCAGCTTCAGTAAATACCATACGATATTCTCTTAATAAATCTCTTTGAACTTGATATCTATCCTCTTCTAAACATTTAGCAACAATTTTAACTGCAACATTAGAATCTCCATATCCAGAAACTCCTTTATAGAAAGGTCCTTCAACAATTGCAGGAATCTTTTCTCTAAACTTATCAAAATTATCTTTTAATAATCCTTCAATAACTTCGATAGGAACATCATATGGGAATTCACAATCTACTACTGCTAAAGATAATTCTCTTGACATATTAATTACATTTGAAATATCTGAATTATTAACAATTTTAATATTACCTGCTAAATCAAGTATCTTAGTTGAACGAATACCAATTTCAGTAACAGTACCTCTAAAATCACCAATTGTAATGATTTCACCTACATTATATTCATCCTCAAATACAATAAACATTCCAGCAACAACATCGGCAATTAAGCTTTGACATCCTAAACCTATAACTAATGTTAAAATACCAACAGATGCGAAAATTGCAGTAGCGTTAACACCTAATGCCTGAAGGATAAAAATGATTATTGCGATAGCACATGCATATTTTACTAATCCATCAAATAATGTCACTATAGTCTTTGTTCTATTTGATTTTGCCATTTTTCTATGGAATAACATTCTAATTAATTTACATACTGCATAGATAACTACTACATAAATTAAACTTTGAATTAATGTAGGCAAATGGCTCATAAAGTCCTTACCTGCTTTTTCAGTATCCCACACATTATTCTTTACCCAATCACCAACACTTGATTCTGGGGCTGCCATTTCAATTATTAAGAACACAATAAATGATATTAATACTATACCAATTATTATAAGTTCTAATATTGTAAAACCTTTTTTCTTTTTATTTTCTTTCATCTTTTTATCCTCCATTAAATTGAATATGTTATTTCAACATAACCAATTTCATCATTACCTTGTTCTACTACTAAACTACCACGTACGTAATCTGAATTATTAGCTGATATTCTAATCATCAACGTTCCATCACCTTGATCAGTAACTGTTACATCACACTGTGATACATATTGACTATCAGATGTATTAGTTAAATCTATAGAACCATTCTTAAATGCTAGCATCTTAGAGCCATCTAAATACTCGCTATTTATATAACTCTTATCAATATATACGATATTTGTATATGTTGTAGTATCATAATCGAAATTCCAATCTTTATTAGCTAACGCACTGTTAGCTCTTCCTAATGGGATAGCATCATATTTCAAATATGAACCATCGCTTTCGTAATATACGTCAAGCCATACTTCATAACTCTTATTCTCAATGTTATTAATTATTACTTCATCTGAAGAATAATAATCATCTAATTCTTTTACAAGAGTCAAATCATTCGTATAATAATTTTTCTCATATAGCAATATCTTGTATACATAACCCGGATACAACTCTGAATCAAATCCTGTATTAATTGTCATATTAATAGTATCATCTTGATTCTTTGTTACTGTACTGTTTGTATTCTCTCTACTAAAACTAAATGAGCTATTAGTAGGAATAGAATTCTTTCTAGGCTCCGTAAATTCTATACTCTTTGTTAACAATACCTTTCCATTACCCATAATATCAAATTCAAGCTCACAAGTATTAATACCATTAACTTTATTATTATAATATTCAGTTCCTATAGTTGTATGGAAGAATGTTAAATAAATGCCCGTAGTATTATCACCATCTACATCAATAACAAATGGATCTAACAATTCATTAGGATCTTTTGTCATAGCACCTGAACCATTATATAATTCTCCAGTAGATTGATCTAGAATAGTTCCACCTGCTTTTTTAACATTAACATGATATGTAGGATTTGTTATAACAAATTTTCCTATCGTCTCAGTAACAGTACCTTTTATATAATAGATTGTATTACCATAATCTGTTAGATAAACAGTTTCTGTGTTTGGTGGTTCATTACCATCTTCATCATAAAATTTACCATCTGCACTATTTTCAATATAAATAATTTGTGTATCTTCATCATATTTAGCACTATTATATTCAAGTGAGAAATTGCCATATTCTGAACTAGCTTGAACTGAATAAATCTCATAATTCAAATCAACTTCACCATGTAATTCATGATTCTTAACAAATCTATAACTTACATTAATACCATTTATTTCATAATCAACATTAAATATAACTTCATTAACATTCGAATCTAAATAAATAATATTAATATCACCACTTGTTGCTAAAGCTTGAGGATCTGAACTTCCATATTGTACAGTAGATGTTTGTGTATCTAATACTGCACCTTCTGGTAAATTAAATTCATATGGAACTGTTAATGTATCATTTGTAGCATCATAAGTATATTCGCCTATAGTTGCATCAAATGGTATTTCATATCTATTATATACAATATCATCACCATATTGATAATACTTAACAATCTCTACAATAAGCTTAGAACCTAAACTATCTTTGTCAACTATTACCTCATCTACACCTAAGTTATCACTACTACCAAATATTTCATCTCCACTTGTAACCCTAACATAATAATCAGCAAATGTATTTTCATCCTTAGGAGTAACTCTTACATATAAGCTTTCATCCTCTTGAATATCAATATCACTTATTATATCAACATTATCAAATGTTACTGTTTCGTAATTATAACTCTTATATCTTACCTCAAAGCCCTCTTGAGTTGGAATATTTTGAGCCATAATATTAATTTGTTCTTGCTTAATCTCAAAAATAACAATATCTAAACTTGTATATGCTGGATCAACATCTACTGTTATTGAACCATTATAGTACCTACCATACGCAACAACTTCATCATTATAATATGCACATGCCATCAAGCTATCACGTGAATCTGTAGCTTTAAAATCAGGAACAGTTATGACAATACTATTTTTGCTATATCCATCAGCCACATTAGTTTCATATGATAAACCATCCATATTAAATGAACCAGTATATTCACATATTGTTGTACTTGCAACGCTTGTCAATGATGAATAATTTAATATGTCATTTACATTATTGTTATCAGCTAAATAAGATTCAATAAATTTACTTGGATATCCTGTAAATGATATATCCATTGTATTTAAAGAATCTGATTCATTTGGATGAATTATAATTTCTATAGTGATTACATATTTATTATCTCTATCGACATCAATTATACATTCATCATTTTGACCCAAACGTTCAACATATCGATATGAATTATTATATTCACTTATTAAACTATCTTGATCAAGTGATTCTTTATCTTTAATTAAAATATCATAAGTTATATCACCAGATGTAACAGTAATAGTTTTAGTTATATCAAATGTATTTTCATCTAATGTAAAATCAAATACTTTAACATATTCTCTATCAACATCTGATTCCATTACAGTCGCATTTAAAATATTTATACTATCTGAATTCTTAATTTCTTTACAAGTATATGCATAAGTTCCATTCTGCGGATAAGCATCATAATAAATACCATCATTTAAGAAATATACTGCATATTTAAATTCATAATCTCTATCCTCTAAATATGTCAACGCAATAGTTTTATTATTTGTATATTCAGAATAGAAATACTTAGTTACATTATCAACTGTATAACTATATTCAATTCTTCCGTAACAATTACTAGATTCTGATTCTAATTTATTATCGAAATAATAATTTACTGTACCATCATCATTTACTGTCTTAACATAATCTACATAATAATAATATCTATTATTTTCTCTAACTTCATATCCAGCACTGAAATTTCCTTGCATAAAACCATCATCAATTACTACACTTTGTTCTAAATCAGTATCATCAAAGCCTTTAGTTGTAATTTTATATACAAGTTTTCTTATATATTCACCACTTTCAGAATCTTGCATTCCTACTGTGTTAACTACATAATAATCATTATATTTATCCATTCCATCTTGTGATTTATCCTCAATTGGAACGAATTCATCTCCATCTAATACCTCAGGCTTTAAATCCATATTAATAGACTTACCATTAAGCTTAGCATCAAACTTAACATTAGCTGAGTAATAGTAACTATTATAATGTGATGCATAATATGATACTTCATATTCCGCACCTATATTGATATCATCTGAATAACTTGGTTTTGTTATTCTTACATTATCAATTTCATATTCCAATGACATACTAGGCTTAATTATATTACTGCTTAATGAAGTAATAGTAATATTACCCTTTAACTCAGTTATTTCATATGTATCTTCTGCACCATCAAATGATAGATAACCACCTATAAAATTAGCACCTGTAGGTAAAGTTATTTCATATGGCATAATGACATTACCATCACTATCCACATCAAATTCGCCATATGTAACAGTTTCTCCATTTGGATAAATAGTTAATGTATAAATAATTCTATCATTATAAGAAACCTTAATATCAAGTTTTAAAACATCAGCAATCGTTTTAGACTCATCGCTAGAATACATAATTCCTTCCATATCGAAATTGTTAATAAATTCATAACTGTTTTCGTATGTTGATTCATCTTTATTTGTTTGGAATATATTAATATTAAATGTTTTTTCAACATCTTCCTTAGCGTATTGCATTGCTAAATAATATGAATAATCTGATGAATTAAATTCAATATTCTTAAATGGTTCATCATGCTCAATATTCTTTTCTGCAGAACCAATAACAATTTGATCTTCATCATCGTTGTAATCAGAATAAACAATTACAGCAATATCTACACCATTTGATAGAGAATTAAATGTTCCCTTATATGTATTAGATTCAAGAGCAAACTCATTTATAATCTCATTATTTATTTGTTCAACAATCTTATAATTTCCACCTGTTTTGAAAATATCCTCTATACTTACTTCATAATTTTCATTATAGATATCATCTAAAGTATCAAAGTCATCTTCAAATACTACCTTCGCAACAGGCTCTGGTGCTTGTTTTCTCGCACTACTCATAGAATAAGAATAAATCTTCTTTGATTCATAAGTCTTTCTTGCTTTATCTGTTGTTTTAACACCAGTAAAATATACATCGATACCTGGTGTATCTCCTGGTATAGTAACATTAAATATTCTATCCTTACCTTCGTATGTAGCAAGTAATTCTTGTTCTAATGCATTTAAATTAGTACCTGATGCCTCTTCGCTCTTATATATATCAATAATGTATGAATCTCTTGAATCCTTTGATTCAAATCCAGTATCTATAGATAACTCAAATCCCTTATCAGAATATGTTACTGATGGTTCTTTAATACTGTATACTGAATTATAATTTTCATCAGTTGCTATAAAGTCTTCAGGATATTCAGGCTTATAGCCATATTTTCCTATTACTATTTCTTTATCAGTATATGTCGTATATATTGTTGCCTCAATATAAGATAAATCACTTAATCCTTCAAGTACACCCTTAAAGAAACTATCTTTGCCTAATTCATGGTCATCGACTTTCAATTCATCTCCAACATATATTTGCATATATGTATTAGAACCAGTTTTATAATAATCTGATACAAACGCTTCATATGTAACATCAAATGTACCAAGTAAATAATCAAATGATGGAGTAAATTCCATTACAGCCTTAGGCTGTTGTAATTGGTTTGTACAAACATCAGAAATAAAATAAACACTATCAATTATACTACCTTCACTAGAACTTATTACATCAACGGAATAAGTTCTGTATGGAATCAATCCTGTTACAATTTGTCTTTGAACTCCAGGCTCAGTTACTGGATATTCCATTATAAAAGTTGCATTAGATACTCTAATTTTGTAACTAACACCTTCAGTTAATTCCTCTAAATCAATCTCATATTTTAAATAATTAGTTCCAGACTCAAAAATATAGGATTCAACCTTTGGTGCTGGAGCCATAATTCCACCACCAGCCGCAGCCACAATACCAACTACTGCCGCCGCACCCACAGTAATAGTACCAGCTAGTGAAGCTGTCGCAGCCGAACTACCGCCAGCTACTGTTGTTGCAGCTCCTGCTTCATCAGCTACTGCAGCTCCAGTACTATCTAAAGCCTCAGCGCCACCCGTATCAAATCCACTTTCGTTCTTAATATTTATATCAGGAGAATTTGAACCATCAGCGCTATTTCTATTTGCATTGTTTAAATCATTTTGATTTTCAAATGTATTAGAATCAGAACCTTCATTTGTTCCATAGTTATCTCCTTGAGTTTCAGATACATTATAAACCTCGTTTGAAGAATCTGAATTCTCATCAGGAACGTAATATTCTACTGCATCTAACTGTTTAAATTCAGGTATAGCTTTATTAGTTTCTCTACCATAACTTTTAAACTCATCATCCATAAATATTACATCCCCTTTCCTCGAAAAAATCTATTGTATATTATATCAAATTTTTTTACAATATTCAATCGCATATGATAGTTAAGTCTATCACAAACAAAAAGTCATCAATTTATACAAAAATGATGACTAAATATTATTTAATATTTTAAATTTAAAAATTCTTCATAAAAGTAATCTAATCCATGGCTAACTTTATTAACACCATTTCTTTCTTCTAATTCCTTATATTCAATTTCATATATTTTTTCTACTTTTTCTTTTCCATATATAACAAAAATATTCTTCTTTCTTTTTACATACTCTTTAAGTGTTTTAATATAGTAATCCTTCTTTTCTTCTAATTCACTATAATCAAATAAATTAGAATACAACACTATATAAATTGCTAAAATAGAACTAATTAAATAATTAAATTTTAAATAGCTATTCTTTTTAACTAAAAACTCATATGTATAAATAGGAGAATTATAAAAATCATCAAATGTCTCAACTGTATAACTAAATTTTTTTCTTTTTCTAGTTAAACTTTGACTATTATTTTTCCATAAATATGTAACATAATCCAAATATATAATGCTTTTAGGATCAATACATCCTAATACAGACATAGTAAAATAAGAATCCTCCAAATGCCTTACCTTAGGATGAAATCTAATTTCATTTCTGATTAAGAATTCTCTTTTATATACCTTACCATGCATCCAAGGAAATGTACTTCTATCTTTTTTTACTATTCTTCCATTTTCTCCTTCTATCATAATATTTGTGACTAAATAATCAGGCTCATTTTTACTTATGAAATCCATTATAATCATTAAAACTTTATCATCATATAATGTATCATCACTATCACAAAACATTATAAAATCACAATTTGTATTATCTATTCCCTTTTGTCTTGCAAGTCCAGGACCAGTATTAAAATCATTTCTAATATATGAAATATTTAATTTATCATAACCCTTTAAAAAATCATCACTCAATAAAACATTAGAACAATCGTTAACAATCGTAATTTTAACATTAGAAAAATCTACGTTTACTTGATTATTAATTGAATCTAATAAAGGTTTAATTGTCAAATCATCCTCACTATATTGAGGAATAATAATATCTAATAACAATATAATCACTCCTTAAAAAGAAGCAGTCTAAACTGCTTCACGCTACTGTCTTATTCTTTCCACTCTTTTTACCATCATATAATTTCTTATCAGCCATCTCAATCCAATCATTAACACTTATACCATATTCATATTTTGAAACACCAATAGTAACAGTGGAATGGATTTTTATATTATTAAATTCAAAATTATACTCATCAATACTTTTTCTAATATTATCAATATCATTTACTACTTCAGGAAATTCTTTATTTAACCTAGCAATAATAATAAACTCTTCTCCACCAAATCTTGCCACAAAATCAATACCATTACTTGAAGTAACTAATTTAGCCATTTCCTTAAGAATATAATCACCACAAATATGGCCATATCTATCATTAATTACCTTAAAATCATCAATATCAAATATCGATAATATATAATGATCTTTTTCATCCCCTAATAAATCAATATATTCCAACAAAGCCATTCTATTAGGAATTTGTGTTAGTTTATCAGTTCTAGATTCATTCATTATTTTATTCTCAAGTTTATTTACATATTTAATAAATACATACAAGAATATAATAACAATAGTAAATACAATAAAAGTATGTATCAAATAAAATATTGATTTAACTGTCAAACTTAATTCATAATATGGTTCAACAAATAAGCATATAAAATATAAAGCAACATAAATAGTTAAAAATGCAATACCCCAATATAAAGGCTTAATCTTTTTATCAGTCTTCATTGAAAAATAACCAGAATAAAATGCTAAAATACATAAACCAATTAAACACAAATGAAATCCAGTTTGGAACCCTGTTAATATCGTTCCTGTGACCATAAAAGCCGTTATCTCTGTTCCTGCTATACTTGCATATAAATCATACATTTTCTTCTTGATAATAATATACAATAATGAATATACCATAATACTACCACAATTAACAAAAACTAAAATATAAGATTTTGTCAACAAGAAAAACAATAAATAGCCAAGATGGCACATCAAAAAAAATGTATTCGAATAAACACTTGTTTTTTTAATAAAACTATTATCAACAACTAAATTATCATGGTTTGACATAGAATCACCTCATATGGATGAATATTATTATTCATTATAACATTGATATTATTCTATGTCAAAAACCTATATTCCCAAATAATGGCTCAAAATAATCCAAATAGCTAATACTATTAAAATAGCACCACCAATAATAGCTGTTATCTCATATTTACCTTTTAACAATCTTTCTATTTGATGGCCCAAAAACAAACCAATTAGCGATATAACAAAAGTTATAAACATAATAATGGATACATGTATCCAAATAGTACCAGTAGTGGATAAACCAGAATGTAAAGCAACTCCTGTTCCTAATGCATCAATTGCTGTAGCGAAACCAAAATATAATACTTCCTTGAAAGAAAAACATTTCATTTCCTTTTCTTCTTCTGGTTTCTTCAAATCCTTTATTCCCTCAATAAGCATCTTACCACCAATAAAAAGTAGTAATGCAAATGCAACCCAAGACACAACATCTCCCATTATTTTTCCAGCATTTGCTCCACCTGCATCGCCTACAATAATAGATATTATTTCAACGAGCCAAAATCCTACAAGTGGCATTAAAGCCTGCATTACTCCAAATACTGAGGCAATAAAAAATGACTTTTTCTTATTTATATCTGTATATGTTAATCCATCAGTTACTGATACAGCAAAAGCATCCATAGAAAGTGCTATTCCTAACAAAACTATTTGGATAATAATCTCAAAATTCATAAAAATCCCCTCATGAAAAATAGACCTGTTCAAGGTCTATTTCTTAATTAATAAAGCAAGTATTCTTTCAACATACATAGCTAATGCTATATCATGTTCCTGCCATATTCTAACAATCTTATTTTCTGCCATAACAAAGTAGCCATACACTTCGCCATCTAATAATATCTTAACAGCAGCAATAGACTGAATATTCTTTGACTCCAAATACTCCTCAGCAAATTTATATTCATCCTTAATCTTTTGTAAATCACTAGAATAGAAAATATTATTCTTCCCCATTATTACACCGATAGAATCAACATACTCTTTATCATAATAGAAAGGAGTTCTTCTATTACTAGATATGATTTTATTATCATCAATTATACAAACAAAAGATACAGTCAACATCAATGTTTCATTAATATAATCAACAATCTCTTTTATCTTTTTATTAACACCACCACCATTATTTGCAATACTTAAAATATTATCAAATAAAACTGGTAATGCAGTAATTTCTCTTCTATGTACATCTATATCCTTATGCTTTTCTTCAACATATACAATAAAACAATTTCTACCCTTTGTTTTTCCTCTATATAATGCCTTATCAACCTTAGTAAATAACTCATCGTATGTTTTAGCATCCTTAGGATATGATGCAGATCCAATAGTTCCTGTAACGAATGTATAAACATTATCAAGCTTATACATTTTTCTTACAATGTTTCCTTTTTCATATAAAGCAGTGATATATGCATGTAACGAATCGTAATCATATGCAGTAAAGCACAATAACACAAATTCATCTCCACCGAATCTACCTACTAAACCAGTATCTCCTACATATTTTATAAAACTATATCCTAAATTCTTTAAACAAATATCTCCAGACATATGTCCATAATTATCATTGATTAATTTAAAATTATCAATATCCATTATACACATAGAAAATGGGATTTTTCTTTTTATTAAATCCTTGGCAAATCCTAAAATATAAGGTCTAGAAATTACACCAGTAAGCGAATCTAATACATGGGAAATATCAACATCTTTAAAATATTCATATTTGGACAAATCGTCATAGGTATACATATTCAATCACCTGCTTAACGATTTAATTATAACATATATTATACTAATTTGAATACGCTTTCTTAGTTTTTAATAAAATTAACAATTTTATCAATAACTACAGAATCTAATTCTCCCATTTTATGAAAATTTTGTTTTTTAAAGTAATCCTTAAGCTCCTCACCTTTATACTTATATATATTACTAAAAAATTCATTGAAATATTTAATACTATCAAGTGTATAATCAGGATTATGCAATCTATCATTCATAATTACATATGTAGCTTTATCTTTCAAATTCTTCTTTAAATAGCCTAATGCTTTTTCATATTTTACTTGATTATCATCAGTAGATTGTAACAACATTATTTTTCCACTATATCCTTTTAATGACTTCAATCCATCACAATCTGCATATTTACCAAATCTTAATAATTCTATCAGTTCAATCATTAATATTGTAATAACACTTCTTCTTTTAATACCATATCTCAATAAACTACTAACACTTACAAAAGGTGCTAAAGCAATAACTCCTTTAACATCCTTATGAAATTTCACAATGTTAATTGTTGCATATCCACCCCAGGAATGACCCATAACATATATTTCTTTATTTTTTAAATCATCACTATTTTTAACATAATTAATAACGTAATCTAATGATTTTACACTATCTGCAAATCCCATCATTTTACCATCAGACTCATAAGTGCCTAAATAATCATAGCCTAACACCATAAATCCTTTTTGTGCTAATGTTCCAATCTCTTGCATATAAGCATCCTTACAAGCACCCATACCATGTGAAAATATAATTATTTTATTTTTATCATAATCACCATAAGTATATATTCCGCCTCTAATATACTCACCATTACAATTTATTTCAATTCTCTTGCAATCAAGATTAAATTCTTCCATCTTATAATAAGTTATTAATGGATCTGGCATAAATCTTTTGTTAAACATTTTATTGTATGATTTTAATACAAATATAAATAATATTATGAATATTAAAACAAATAACCCTATAACCCCTAATAATACATATAACCAAATCATATTTTCTCCTTTGAAAAAAGGTAGCCTAAGCTACCAAATTTTTCTTATATATTTCTAGCAACCCTTCTAAAGTTAAATGTTCTTTAACTTTAATTTGGTTTTTGCATAATGGAACGATAACACCAGATAATCCACCTGTTGCTAAAACAGCCACATCATTATTACCTATTTCTTCTTTTATTCTATCAATCATACCATCAACCTGACTTGCACTACCTAAAATTACACCAGATTGTAAACATGCCATAGTATTAGTAGCTATTACCTTTTTAGGTGAAGAAAACTCAAAACTAGGTAATAATGCAGCATTATTAATTAATGCCTTCATACTTATTGACACACCAGGCGCAATGCTACATCCATAAAATGTATTATTTTTTACGTAAATATACTTAGTAGCTGTACCCAAATCAACAACTATGGCTTCTTTATCATAAATCATAGCGCCACTACAATCACAAATCATATCAGCGCCTACAGTTTTAGGATCATCCACCTTTAATTGTATTCCTGTTTTAACACCAGGACCTACTATTTTAGAATTGATGTTGTAATAACTCTTAAAAAGCTTCTTAAGAGCACTTGTAACAACAGGCACAACACTTGAAATAATTACATCATTAAAATCATATAAATCTAACATTGATTTAATAAGAATATAATATTCATCACTAGTCTTATCAGTAAGTGTTTTAAATCTAAAACTTTTATTAATTTTTTCCATATCAGAAAATCCAAAAACAATATTTGAATTTCCTACATCAATTAATAAAATCATATATCCACCCTAATTATGCATTGACACTAACTGTTTCTATATCTAAATCTTCATCATCAAAAATAAAATTTTGGAATTCTTTTTGGAATCCTAAATCATTTTGTCTAGTTAATACTTGCACTAAAGTAACTAATGCTGGTGATAAAATTGCACTTACTAAGAATTCAATTAAGAAGTTAGCAGTAATAATAGCAGAAATTGTTAAGCCCAAACTTGCAAATGGATAAATAACACTTCCATCTTCTAAAACAACTGAATAACCATTGAAAATTATTGTAGCACCAACGATGAATATACCTGTATTAATTACTGGTACTACTAATGCAGCAACAATAATACCTGTAGCAAATAACATCTTCTTTTTATTAGTTTCAGATTGTTTCTTTGCAATATTAGCAAATAACTTAAATAATAAACCAGAAACTAATCCAGCAACTGAAGTTTTAACCAAACATAACAAAATGGTTAATCCAACATTATATTGTAAAAAACCAAGTGTTGAAGGAGCCGCCAATGCAATTCCTCCCATAACTGCTCCTAAGAATAATCCTGCTAAAGGTCCATATAATATGGCTCCCACTGCAACTGGTATTAGAGCAAGTGTAATACTAACGCTACCAAATGAAACATAGTTAGATAAAAACTGTAATCCAACTACTAAAGCTGTAAGAGTAGCAAGTCCTACAAGCTTTTTGATTTTTTGACTATTTGTCATATTTATTTTTCTCCTCTCTTTTTAGGCCTCTTTGGGTCCCATAAGCAAATAAATTATATTACTATGAATTTGATAAAACAAGTAATTTTTTTATAAAACCATTTTCATTTAAAATAAAAAGCATTGAATATGCATCCAACGCTATTTTACTATAACATTATTATTAAAAATAATAATATCCTCATTTTTAAATTTAAATATTAATCCACCATTATATTCAATATTAACTAACTCATTATTTTTAAATTTTTTATTATCATGATTAACCTCAAAAATGAATTCATTATCATATTCTACATCCATCTCAGGTCTATATCCATTTGCTATTAATTCAAGTTTAACATCCATTGAAAACAACAAATGCAATTCATTATTTTCAATATATAATTTCTTAACATTTAATTCTTCAAATTTATAATTATCATAAAAAAATTTTAAATCCATAATCTTACCTAATCTATTAACATCTTAAAATCAATCATATCCTTAGCATTTAAATCTATAAACAAATTTTTAATGCTATTATTTGATTTGTTAATTTCTTTAACAAATAAATATGCAATATTAACAGCACCATCAATCATTAAATGAGAATGATCGTCTTTTCCCTCTGGATATAATCCATACTTATTAGGTCCAAATATCATATGGAATTTTTCACTTTTTTCTTCTCCTAATTCAGTATATAAATCCATTGTTAATTTGTTTAAATCTATACATGTATATCCATTGTTATTACAAAATTCAATCATAGCACGAGGATAATCTCCATGTGTATTTACACAAACACCATTCTCAAATTTATGCCTTGTTATAGAAGTAGCAAATACAATACTAGCTCCTTTTTTATTTACTTCATCTGCGAAATATTTTAAATTTTTTTGATATTCTCCAAAAGGCTCTGTATATCTTAATGGATCTTGAATCTTTTCATCATTATGTCCAAAAGAACATATAACATAATCACCTTTCTTTAAATTCTTTAATATCTCATTAAATCTTCCTTCATTAATAAAAGATTTAGTACTTCTACCATTTTCTGCATGATTATATATTCTAACATTTTCTTTAACAAATAATTCTAACCCTTGTCCCCAACCAAACTGAGGATATGAATAAAAATTATTAAATTTCATAGTAGAATCACCCATCATATAAATATCCATAATACTTATACCTCCAACATACACATCATATTATAACATATAAAAAAAATAAAGGGGATAAAATCCCCATTATATTTTACTTATATTTCTTTCTAGCCTCTTGACGTTTTTGTTTACGTACATCACTTGGCTTTAAATAATATTGACGTTTTTTCGCCTCTTGAAGGTTACCAGATCTTGAAACATCACGTTTAAATCTACGTAAAGCATCTTCGATACTTTCTTTTTCACGTACAACAATTTTTGGCATCTCACTTAAGCCTCCTTCCAAGGACGAATTCCTGTTGTATTATAGCAAAACGATAAAATAATGTAAAGAACTTTTTTCTAAAAATTATAAAATTTCTATTATTTCTCCATATATTTTATCTTTTTTAACTTCTTTTATTAGAACTTTTGCTTCTTTTTTAATTAATTCTTCGTCATATGGTAAAATAACCTGTAAAAAATTTGAAGTATGACCAATCATATCATTTCCAACTTTTTGTTCTATTATCATTGATAATTCTTTACCAACGAAATCCTTTGCATACTCTTCCTCTAATTTCTTAGATAATTCTATTAACCTTGTAGCTCTATTTTTCTTAACGGTATCATTAACCTGAGGAAAACTTGCTGCTTTAGTTCCATGTCTCATTGAATAAGGAAATACATGTATTTTTGACAATCTTAATTCTTTAGCCAAATTATATGTTTCCATAAATTCATTTTCAGTTTCATAAGGAAAACCAACAATAATATCAGTAGTAATTGAAATATCAGGTCTAGCACCTCTTATTTTGTTAATTTTATCTACAAAATAATTAACATCATATCTTCTTTCCATTTTTTCTAAAACTAAATCACTACCTGATTGCAATGGTAAATGTAAATGATTTGCTAATATTTCGTTATTTCTCATTAATTCTATAAATTCATCATCTATCTCATTTATTTCAATTGATGATAATCTTAATCTTTTAATTAAAGGTACTTCTTTCAATATTCTTTTTATCAATCCAGATAAATTTAATCCATTATCATTATATCTTCCTGTATGTATACCAGCAAGAACTACCTCTTTATATCCTTTTTCTGTAATACCTCTTAATTCATCAATAACAGAATCTGCATTTTTACATCTTACTGGACCTCTAGCATAAGGAATAATGCAATATGTGCAAAAATTCTCACAACCATCTTCAATCTTAACAAAAGCTCTTGTATGATCATATGTTGTTACACTTAATTTCTCATATTCATTCATTTCTAATATATCAATAATATCAATCTTCTTAGATTTTTTTGGTAATTTATATGTCTCTTCTATCAAGTCAATAAGCTTACTTTTATTACCATTACCTAAAATAATATCAACACCATCAATATCTTTAACTTCTGGGTTTGTTTGTGCATAACAACCTATAGCACATATAATTGCATTAGGATTCATCTTAACACATTTTCTTATCATTTTACGACTTTTTGCATCAGCCATATTAGTCACTGAACAAGTGTTTATGATATAACAATCACAGTTTTCTAAATTTTCACTAATTATATGACCTCTATTAGTTAATTCTTCCTTTAGCGCATTAGATTCATAAATATTAACTTTACAGCCTAATGTTATAAATCCAACATTCACTTACTTCAACTCCATTTCATAACTAATTGTAGATAATACATACATAGATGCAGTTTCTGTTCTAAGTATTCTAGGTCCTAATCCACATAAAGTAAATCCTAATTTTTTTAAATATTCAATCTCACTATCATCAATTCCACCTTCTGGACCTATTAAAACTGCAACCTTATCATTTGGTTTTAAAGAACTGACAATAGATTTAAAATTAGATAATTCGCTTTCTTTAGCGAATTCTTCATAACATACTATTTTCTTATCATATTTCTCAAAATCAATATTCTTTAACGGTATAATATCCTTAAATTCAGACATTCTAAATCTTAAAGACTGCTCGGATGCTTCTTTACATATTTTATTGAATCTTTCTATTTTAGAATCCTTTTTCTTTTCATCAATCTTAACAATCGATCTTTTCATCATTACACCATAAAATGCACTAGCTCCTAATTCAGTAGAATGCTTAATGATATCTTCCATCTTATCGCCCTTAGGATATCCCTGAAATATCGTAACAAAAACCGGCAATTCATTAGTGCCGGTTTCTTCATGAACTATTTCAAAAGATACCTTATTATTCTCAAGGGCTGTTATTTTAGATAAATAAGTTTTTTCGTTATCACTTACTAATATTTCATCACCAATTCTAAATCTCATAACTTTAATGATATGAAAAGCATCAGAATTGTCGATTACTTTATTCATTAATGATTCCTTGGGAATAAAATACTTTTGCATAATTATTGATCCTTGTATTTTTTATACTTAATTGAAATTAATACTAGCAATGGTAACATAATTAGATCCATAGCAAAGAATGTAGCAGTGTAGAAAAATGCTGATGCAAGTGCATTAACAAATCCATTGCTTGATGCACTAATTAAATTAAAAATAAATACAAAAGCAGTTATAGCAAGCATTACAAAGAATGAAATAAATGAAGCTCTATATAATACTTTAACGCTTGATGATAAATTATTTTTAGCAGCATGACATACAGCATCATATGTTTCATCATCCATTGTTTCTACGAAAATACAATCATAAGCATATGGCTTCATAGACTTATTTTCATCAACATCACCTTTATTATTTTCAACAAGAGGGCAAATGAATACTAAATCCATAGAACCTTTGTTTTGATATAAACTATATCTTCCTCTATATTTATTACCATAATTAATATGATCATATTCATTGAAATCAACTACAGTTTCTTCTTTTTGTTCAAAGCAGCCAATTCCAACTAAAGTCTCAGCCTTTTCGCGAAGTTTTCTATTTGCTTCTGCCAATAAAAGTTTTTCATATTCTTTTAATTCTACATTAGAAGCACTAGAATTTTTTTCAACCTCAACAGGTTCTAACTCATCAAATTGATTCTGTTCCATACACAAATCCTCCAAATAAAATCCAAAATAATTATAGCAATAATTATTACTATTTTCAATTATTTTTCTTGTAAGCTAAGATAATCATTTTCGTCTCCAGTAGGAGATATAATTGAGTAACCAATATTAGTTAAGTGGTCTGCAACACGTTCAAGCTCGCTTAATAAATTTGAATGGAATGGAGATAATTCATTCAAGCATTCATTATTCTTTAATCTTTCAAAATGGTTTCTTTCATATAACTCTCTTAAACTATCTGTTTTTTCTTCTAAAATATGTAATTTATCCAATTCTGCTTTACTTCTCTTTTCAAAAATGTTGGCTGATAATTCAAACATTTCATCAACTACTTTTTCATAAGTTTCAAATTCACTTTTTGCAATATCGGAGAATTTCAAATCTAGTCCAGACATTTGTTTTGCCATTTGTAAGAAATTATTAGCATGATCACCAATACGCTCAATATCGTTAATAACATGATAATAAGAACCTATCTTCTTTTCATCACGCATATTAGCCTTTGGAGATAATTTAATTAAATATTGACTAATAGCTTCATTAAATACATCGATTTTCTCTTCTCTAGATTCAATATCCTTAGTATTTGCCAAGTTAATATTAATAATCGCATCCATACCTAAAGAAAAGTTTATCTTGGATAATTCTAGCATTGTTTCAATTTCTCTTTTAACCTGAATAATTGCGATTGCAGGAGTATTCAATAAATTATCATCAATATGCTGTAATACTTTCTTTTTTCTTAATGCATCATGATCTTTAAATACTTTATTTGCAACCTTCTCAACGATAGGAGTTAAAGGTAAGAATAATACTAGGAATATAAAATTATATACAACTGTAAATATTGCTAATATCATACCAACATTTTCACTTGGAAAATCAGATAACCAATTAAATAATGGTGTAGAAATAGTCCAAATAACAATTGTTGCAATTAAAGCGCCTAATGTTCTAGTAATAATTGCACTATATGTAACACGTTTAGCTAATATGTTACTCTTAATAGATGCTAATAAAGTTGGTAATAATGAGCCAATTGTTGCTCCTAATACTAAATAAAAACCAGATGATAATAAGTTAGGGTTACTTGCAACCATAACAATTACAATACCATTTGTTGCACTACTTGATTGAGTTAATGCAGTTAAAAGTGCTCCAAATAACATCAATAATAATGGAAAATCAATAGCACTAAGCAACGTTACTAAAGCATTTTGGATACTTTCAAGTGCAAATGCACCCTTCATTGCCTCAAGACCAAAGAACAAAATACCAAAACCAACTAAGATTTCACCAACACTTTTAATGTTTTCGTTTTTGAAAAAACCAAATATGAAACCAACAAATGCTAATGACATTAAAAATATTGAAAATGAAAATGATGATAAGGCAACTAATAATCCTGTTACAGTAGTTCCTAAAAATGCACCAAGCATTACCGAAAAGCCTTGAGAGAATGTTAATGCACCAGCACTCAAGAAACCTACAACTAATACTGTTGTGGCACCGCTTGACTGAATAATTGCTGTTGTTCCAGCACCTACTGCAGCAGATGCAATTCTATTATCTTTTATTTTTTTAAACAATCTTCTTATTGATCTACCAGCACAAGTTTTTAATCCATTTGACATAAAATTCATACCAGTAACGAATACTACTAATCCGACTAATAAGTATATTACTTGCTTTACGATGTCCATATAAACACTCCTATTACAAATTTTTCCTTATTTTTTATATCACATTAATTGTCAAAAATAAATACTTATACGTAGTATTATTCTTTTTTTGAGCAAAAAAAAAGACTGTAAATGATTTCATAATCCTATATATTAATAAATTTTAGGACTTTTCATCACAAACAGTCAATAACATATTTTATTATTTAAATAAACTTTTAAATTTTTCCCAAGGAGATTTTTTCTCTTTTTTCTCAACATTACCTAATTCTTCAATAAGCTTCTTTTCTTCGCTAGATAATGATGTAGGAACGACAATATTGCATATTACATATTGATCTCCTCTTGATGAACCACCCTTAGGATTTTTAGTACCTCTACCACGAAGACGCAACTTTGTTCCTGGTTGTGTTCCTGCTGGAATCTTTAATGCTACATTACCATCTATTGTAGGAACTTCAATAGTATCACCAAGAGCTGCCTGTGTGAATGAAAGAGGAATATTTAAAATAATATCTTGACCTTCACGCTTAAAGTTTTGGTGTTCACCACAAATAAATGAAATATATAAATCACCATTAGGTCCACCATTATAACCAGCTTCACCATAACCTTCCATACGTAAAGTCATACCAGTTTGCATACCTGCAGGAATTGTAATTTCAACATCCTTTGTTCTTCTTACTCTTCCTTTTCCATTACATTCTGAACACTTCTTAGTAATAATCTTTCCCTTACCATTACAATCTGGACATGCTGTTTCAACCTGAGTAACACCAAATATAGTTTGCTGTCTCATCAATACTCTTCCACGACCGCCACACTTAGTACATGTTTTTATATCATTCTTAGATTGAGCACCTGTACCGCCACAAGCTGTACATTCATCATCAATAGATAATCTAATTTTCTTTTTACAACCAAAAACAGCCTCCTCAAAGGTAATATTCATATTTTTTTCTATATCTGCGCCCTGTCTAGGTTGTGTAGAAGATTGACCTCTTCCACCAAAAAAAGAACTAAAAATATCTCCGAAGCCGCCAAAACCGCCAAAGCCGCCAAAGCCTTGACCACCAGCCCCACCAAAGCCACCTGTTGGGTCATCAAAACCAAATTGATCATATCTTGCTTTTTTATCTGGATCAGATAAAGTGTCATATGCCTCATTTATTTCTTTAAATTTTTCTTCAGCACCAGGTTCCTTGTTAATGTCTGGGTGATATTTTTTTGCTAAAGAACGATATGCTTTTTTAATTTCATCATCACTAGCACCTTTCTTTAGTCCTAATATCTCATAATAATCTCTCTTAGCCATAGAAGCCTCCTTAAAACAAATATAGGAAGGGCAATGAAGCCCTTCTTATTTAAAATATCATTTAATTATTGAACATCTGAAAAATCAGCATCTACAGTGTCAGAACCACCTGCTCCATTTGCACCTTGGCCACCAGTACCATTACCACCATTAGGATTGTTTTCTTGTGCTTGTTGATATGCCTTAACAGCAATTGATTGAGCAACTTTTTCTAATTCTTCCTTCTTAGTACGAATTTCACTCATATTCTTAGAATCTAAGGCTTTTTGTAATTCTTCGCATAACTTTTCAGCTTCTGCTTTTTCATTTTCATCAACGTTCTTTAAATCATTTAAGCTCTTCTTAGTTTGGAAAATTAATTGATTAGCTTCATTTACTAAATCAGCTTCTTCCTTACGAGCCTTATCTGCTTCAGCATTTTCTTCAGCTTCCTTAACCATACGATTAATTTCATCCTCTGATAATCCTGAACCACCTTGAATTGTAATCTTTTGTTCCTTACCAGTACCTAAGTTCTTAGCTGATACATTAACAATACCATTAGCATCGATATCAAACTTAACCTCAATTTGAGGAACTCCACGTGGAGCAGCAGGAATATCGCCTAATTGGAATCTACCTAATGTCTTATTATCAGCAGCCATAGGACGTTCACCTTGAAGTACATGAATATCAACAGCTGGTTGATTATCAGCAGCTGTAGAGAATACTTGGCTCTTTGAACAAGGAATTGTAGTATTTCTATCAATTAACTTAGTAAATACACCACCTAATGTTTCAATACCTAATGATAATGGTGTTACATCTAGTAATAATACATCCTTAACATCACCTGTTAATACACCACCTTGGATAGCAGCACCCATTGCTACTACTTCATCAGGGTTAACACTCTTATTTGGTTCTTTGCCTAATTCTTTCTTAACTAATTCTTGAACAGCAGGGATACGAGTTGAACCACCTACTAATAATACTTGATCAAGATCGTTTGCAGTTAACTTAGCATCCTTTAATGCACGTCTAACTGGTCCTAAACAACGTTCAACTAAATGAGCAGTTAATTCATTAAACTTTGTTCTAGTTAAAGTTCTATTTAAATGTAAAGGTCCTGCAGCACTCATAGAAATGAATGGTAATTGAATTTCAACAGATGTTACACCTGATAAATCCTTCTTTGCCTTTTCAGCAGAATCTTTTAATCTTTGTAGTGCCATCTTATCATTTGATAAATCAACACCTGATTCAGCCTTAAATTCAGAAACTAACCAATCCATGATGCACTTATCAAAGTCATCACCACCAAGTACATTATCACCAGCAGTAGATAATACTTCGAATGTACCATCAGCAAGTGATAAAATACTTACATCGAATGTACCACCACCAAGGTCAAATACTAATACTGTTTGTTCCTTGTCAGTCTTATCAATACCATAAGCTAAAGCTGCAGCTGTTGGTTCATTGATAATACGTAATACTTCTAATCCTGCAATCTTACCTGCATCCTTAGTTGCTTGACGTTGTGCATCATTGAAATATGCAGGAACTGTAATAACAGCTTTGTCAACTTGCTCACCTAAATATGCTTCAGCAGTCTTCTTTAAATTTTGAAGAATCATTGCAGATATTTCTTGTGGAGTATATTTCTTTCCATTAATATCAACACGATAAGAATTATCTCCCATATGTCTTTTAATTGATGCTACAGTATTTGGATTTGTAATAGCTTGACGCTTTGCTACATCACCAACCTGAATCTCATCACCTTTAAATGCTACTACAGATGGAGTAGTTCTAATACCTTCAGCATTTGGAATAACTTTTGCTTCTTGAGCCTCCATAACACTTACACATGAATTTGTTGTACCTAAATCGATACCAATAACTTTATTTGATGCCATAATCTCATTCCTCTTCTTTCTTTTCTTCTAATTTTGGTTCTTCAACCTTTTTATTAACAACAACCATTGCTGGTCTTAATACTCTGTCTTTGTATAAGTAACCATTTTGCATTACCTTAAGTACAATACCCTCAGGCTTTTCACTATCCCATATAGTTTCCATAGCCTGCATCTTTTTAGGATCAAACTCCTTACCAATTGCCTCAATAGGAGCTAATCCTTCAGATTTTAATATATCAACTAATTGATTTGCAATCATTTGGAATCCCATTTGATAATTTTTTACTTCAGGTGTTGTAGCTGGCATGTTAACGATTTGTACTAACATATCAATTGGATTAACTAATTCGCCAACCACATTTTGAGATGCGTACTTTCTATCCTTAACAGCTTCTTCCTTAAGACGCTTTTTAGTATTTTCCATTTCAGCAAATACCTTTAAATATTCGTTCTTTTGGAATTTTAATTGTTCCTCAAGTTCTTCAATCTTTTTATTTAACTTATCAAGTTCTTCCTTATGCTTGTTTTTCTTTTCTTTTTTATTTTCAGGTTCTTTAGTTTCAACTTCATCAGTTGCATCTACAGAATCCATATCTTCTTTTAACTCTTCATTTTTAATCTCTTCGCTATTCAACTTTAATCCCCCTACCTTTTATCTAATTTGTTCATACTTCTCGCTATATACTCAAGTAGTGGTATAGTAGCTCTATAATTCATTCTAGTTGGTCCTAAAATCAAAATTGTTCCAAATTCAGTGTCATTAATAAAGTATGGAACTGTTACTAATGAACAATCACTAAATCCTTCATTTTTATTTTCATTACCAACTGAGATTCTAACTCCGTGTGTAATATCTGATGCATAATCCATAAATTCTTCGCTATCTATAGCTTTAATTAGCTTTTGCATCTTTTGATAATCTTGAAATTCTGGTTGATTTAGTAATTTTGATAATCCAGCATCGTAAGTACTACCATGCATGAATCTTTCAAATGCTTTAATCATAAAATTCAAAATATCATCCTTAAAATCAACCATTTGTCTAACTCTAGGCTTAGATGCTTCTTTAGATAATACATCTCTAATATCATAAATTGATTGTCCATACATTGCTGAATCAAACATCGCAATGATTTTCATCAAATCATCCATATTATATCCTTTTGGAATATATATCTTTTGTTTTTCAACTTCTCCTGCAGATGTTACTATTAATAATACTGCTTCATTATCCTCAAGTGGTACTATCTCAAGTTTTAATACTTTAGCATTATCACTTGCACTACCAATCATTGCAGAATAATAACCAGTTAAATTACTAACAAATTCAGTAAGTTTCTTTAATGATTCTTCCCTAGATAAATACTTATTATCAAGAATTTCATCTACATACTTATAGTATTCTGTTACATCTTCATCTCTAATAAATAAATGATCCAAATAATATCTATATCCAGTATTAGATGGAACTCTACCAGATGATGTATGTGTCTTCTTTAAATAGCCATTCTCTTCGAGTTCCTGCATCTCATTTCTTAAAGTTGCACTTGAAAAACTTAAATATGGCTTTTCAGTCAACATTTTGGATCCGACTGGCTCGTTTGAAGTAACATACTCTTCAATAATTGCCTTTAAAATAAGTTTTTGTCTATCTGTTAGCATAGCAATCACCTCTTTAGCACTTCTATCATCCAAGTGCAATTATATTATAGAACACACTTTTAGCACTGTCAAGCAAAAAGTGCTAAAATAACAAAACAAAAAAAGAGTACTAGTTGTGCTAGTACTCAATAATATATAAAAACTATCCCAATATTTCTCCCTTGGGTCCATCAACAATGTTTATGGCTATTGTTTCAGAATCTAAACCTAACTTTTCTTTATATTCTTTAGCTACAACTCTAGATAATTCAGGTATCTTCTTAGTTTTAACTAAAGCAATAGCGCATCCTGAGAATCCGGCACCAGTCATTCTAGCACCGACTGCAACTTTTCTAGCTGCTTCACAGATTGTATCAAGGTATTCTCCAGTAACCTCATAATCCTTTTTTAAAGATTCGTGAGATTCATTTAAAAGTCTACCAAGTTCTGTAATATCATTATCCTCTAATGCTAACACAAACTTATTAACTCGATCTTCTTCAGTAACACAATGTTTTACTCTTCTATAAAGTAAATCATCATTTAATAAAGATTTTATTCTAGGTAAATCCTTTGGCTTTAAGTCACATAGATTATTAATTATATAATACTTCTTTAATAACTTAAGTGCCTTTTGACACTCTTCAACTCTCTCATTATATTTTGACTCAGTCAATACTCTTGGTTTATTTGTTTTAATAACAACAATAGAATAATCTAACAAGTTAAGTGGAATATATCTATGATGGAATCTAAATGTATCCAAATAAAGACATGTATTTTTCTTGGCCATTGCTATAATAGCTTGATCCATAACACCGCAATTTAATCCATTAAATTTTCTTTCTGATTCTAAAGCTATCTTGGCGATGTCTTTTCTATCTAACTCAAGTGTATATATTTCATTACATATATAAGCAGTTAAATCCAAAATAGATGCACTTGAAGATAAACCAGATGCCAAAGGTATATTAGAACTATAATAAATATCTAATCCAAATGGCAAATGGTAGCCCTTACTTCTTAATATATAAAATATACCTAAAGGATAATTTGCCCAGCCTTGTTCTGGCTTATATTCAATTTCATTGATGTTTGCTATAACTTCAGTTTTAGTGTTCTCAGAATATAATCTTATATTTTCATCATTTCTCTTGCCAACTAAAGCTTCTGTATAAAGGCTTATCGCACAAGGCAAAACATGACCACCATTGTAGTCGATATGTTCGCCTATCAAATTCACTCTTGCTGGAGCACTAAAAATATAATTAGGCTCAACTCCAAAAGCATTAATAAAGTCCTTAATTTCCATTCTTATCAATTCCTTTTATAGCTAATTTAACCGCTTCATATCCACCATTATAATAACCATCATTATTTAATTTGTCAACCATATTAACCATTTGAACTAAAATATCTTTATCACTAATTAATCTATCCAACATCTCACATAAGCTCTTTTTTGTTGGACATTCAAATGTTGCATCTCCAATTTCTTGTCCATGAACAGCACCATATACTTCATGGCCACCAATATGACGCATAAATAATTTTGGTATTGGATAAAATACTAATTCAGATGGTTTAGTTACTAATAAATCACATTTTGGCATTAATAAATTAGTTGAATAAACTGCTTTAAAAATATCCTTATTATATATAACATGGATTCCTGTAACCTTTGTTTCGTTCATCTTGCCAACAAAATCTTTTAATTTATCATATTCTTCAAAATATTTAGTAGCTATGCTATCAAAGCCATCTACTTTCTTGGCAAACATATCATATACATTTTGATGATCTCCAAAATTGATGAATAAAGCCACTTTATTTTCTTTAACATATGGCATTAAATGATTTAGCATTGCTAAAAACATATCTCCACCAGCACCAGCACCACCAACAGTTAATAATATTCTAATTGCTTCGCCATTCCTAATTCTTTCAATACGTTTTTCGTTATCATTCTTCAAATTAACCAATAATTCATGATCGACATAATGGCCAACCATTTTTAATGCTTCATCAGGCATTCCCTTAAGTGGTTTCTTGTCAAAACCATTTAACATCTTATATCCCAAATAAGCGAAAGGTGTTTGCACAGTGTGAATAGCACCCTCTGATAAATGAAGTGCCATAGGCCAGTTATCAGGTATCGCATTAACTACATGTGTCATTCCACCATGAATAGCACCTTGGCTTGGCCAAGTATGTGTAGCTACATATGGAATATCCTTTGGAATATTCCTAAAAATAGGCGCAAGTAATTCACTATTTTTTTGATCAACTGCATTATAAGTGATTTTTCTAAAACCCTCACTATTAAGTGGTTCCCACACTAATTTATTAAATAACTTACTCTTTTGAGATATCCTTGAAGCAGTTGAATATAAATCATTTTGATGACGAATCATCTTAGATCCAGTCGAATCAAATGATGCCAAATCAAGCCATAATGGATTATATCCTAAAGCTTTAGCACATGATGCTATTGCTATAGAAATTCTATAATGGCCAAATCCCATTCTAATATTTCCAACAATTAATGAATTGTCAGGGAATTTCTCTTCCTTGTCAGTAAATACAATATTTTGTGTACCAATAAAATCCAATGTATCAATTGGTTTGAATCCTAATTTATAATCTTTGTTAGAATCATCGCCAAATTTCTTAATATACTTATTTTTTGATTTATTAGCCTTCTTAATAGTCTTTTTATCAATAACATTTCCAAAAATAACACTACTTTTATCCATTATACAACACTCCCTTTTTAGTATCATAAATTAATTTGATACTCTTACCATCAAGCTCATAGCTTAATTTAATCATGTTCTTTATTCTTTCAAAACATATATTTTTGGCATTATAAAACATATTAAATGCATCATCTAACATCTTCTTTTGCTCATCATTGTATGTTGCAATATTGTCAGATGTCATTAAAACATTACCAAATAATGAATTAATAGTTAATAATGCTCTTTTTTGTTCAACACTCAATTTAATATTTTCACTTCTTAATAAAAATACATCTGGATCATTATAAAATAAATGCCTATTAAATATACTTCTATATATAGTATTTTGAAGTGTTGTTTTTGTTGATATTCTTTCTCTATGAGTTTTTCTCATAAACCAAACATCATCAAATTCTAATGAAACATCTGGTCCTATTCTTAAATAATCAAAATAATCAGCGGATGCAAATGGTAAAGCACCACATCCTAATATTATTTTATCCTTTAAAATATCTCTTATGAACTTATATGATTTATCTGTAACAATAGCCCTTGTTTCATCATAATATCTTGGCAAAGATACTGAATATAAGAAATCAAGTTTGAAAAAATCGAATCCTAAATCAACATAATAATTTAAGCATTTTTTAATATATTCTTTAGCATCCTCATTATCGATATCAAGAACATAAAAGCCGCTCCAATTACCACCACATTTTATACAATTACCCAACTTATCTTTTTTAAATAATTCTTTATGTTCAGTGTATAATTTAGATTTTTCTTCAGCGACAAATGGAGCTAGCCATATACCAGCTTTATACCCTTTATTATGAATTTTATCAACAATTCCTTTTAATCCATTAGGGAATTTCTTCTTATCAACATCAAGCCAATCTCCAACAAATGTTTCAAATCCGTCATCAATTTGAAATAAATTAAATCTCGAATCTAAAGCATCTAAATCCCTTAATATAATATCTTCATTTATATCTTGATAATAATTATACCAAGATGTATAACCAAAAATTTTCTTATCTTCTTTTTCTTTAAATAGTTCATAGAATGATTCAAGACCTTTATTATAATTATCATAATATCCATAATCAAAAACTATGAATTCTTCACCAGCTTTGATAAGCTTCTTTCTACAATCTGAAACAAGTCTAATCTCTTTTTCTTTTCTATGAATTTCATAAACTAAATATGAGTTTTTATAATTGTAATTGAAACTAAAGAACTCTTTTTCTCCCTTTATATAAAATACATCATATCCATGTAATTTATTTTTATCATAATCATAAAATAATACATCGCCATATCTTTCGAAAGCAAAAATATTTACCAATATGTCGGCCGTCTTTTTATATGTTTCATTTTCACGATTTTTTTTAAAATAAACTTTCGCCCTTCTAGCAATTTTCTCATATTCATCTATATAAGCTTCCTTTGTATCAGTCCAAGACTGATAACCATTTAAAAAGAACTTTGAATTATTAGAAAAATCAATGTCTAATTTTAATTCTGCTTGGTGAATCACAATATCAGTTAAGGCCTTTAAAATAATTGTTTGTCTATTATTAACATTTTTAACTTCAACAACTACATTATTATCTGTCTTATTAGTAGTTATTCTATCCTTTTTTTTAGTGTTTTTACTATCACTTTGTGCGTAATATGTTAGGCTTAACAATTAAATCACCTCAAATCTATTCTTTTACTTCACTAGAAGTATTATCAGTTTCTTCTCCCTCTACAACCATATTCTCTTCCAAGTTTTCCTGTGCTTCTTCTTTTGTAATATTTTGTGTGTCAGCTAAAGCTTCACTTTCGCCTTCTATAGCTGCTAAGAAAGCTGTATCTTCACTCTTAGCAATAGTCTTCATAACCTTCTTTTCATTATAGAAGAATAGAATTACTGCACCTAGTACGCAGAATACAACGGCTACAATAGCAACAATCATTAAACCAATTGAATTTGCAGTAATATCATTATCGTTCTTTAATTGTTCATATGTTACATCTCCGCCTAAAATAGCAAGTGATGTAAATACTAACATAGCTAAAGATTGACCAAACTTCATAGCAAATGTACGTGCCGCAAAGAACATACCTTCTCTCTTCTCGCCAGTCACAACAGAATCTGCTTCTGCAACATCTGCAACAATAGATTGAGGAATGATACCAAGTAATGCCATTGGGAATGCAGAAATTAATACAATTGCAATACCAAATACCCAGCTTAGTACATTAGCTGTTTCTTCATTCTTTAATACTATTGAACATATAGCAGTAATTGCGTAAGCAACTGCTAAACCCAAGAAACCAGCAATTGTAAGTTTCTTCTTACCAAATTTCTTAACTAAACTAGATACAACAGGATAGAAACATGCAGATAAAACAGTCATCGCACCCATAAATACCATAACTAATGATTCATCTAAATGCATTGATACCTTTACAAAGAATGGTAAACCAGTTTGGAATAATGTTAAACCAACCCAATACATAATATCAGAACCAGCGAAAACTCTAAAATCTTTATTCTTAAAAGTCTTTCCTAGTGACTTAAATGCATTAGTTCCAGCAGGCTTAGGTTCTACATAATCAGTTTCTTTGATTAAGAATGTAGGAAGTAACATACAAACACATGCTATTATAGCAAGAGGAATAAAGCATACTACATAACTCCAATAGTATCCAACCATGCCTCTAAATAATCCAGCAAATACAAATGGTGTATATGCCAAAAGTGTTCCAGCAAAATATGTCAATGAAATATATGTTGAAATATTCATTCTATCTTCTTGTGTTTTACCAAATTCACTAATTAATGCATTATAAGGTGTACAATATATAGTCATAAATGTATAGAATAATACAAGCATTACTGCAACCCAAGCAATATTCCATCCTGAAACTTCTGTACTACCAGTAAACATTGTAGGTGCCATGAAAACTAAAATTGTAATAACAGCAAATGGAATAGCAGCAATTCTCATGAATGGGAATCGTCTACCCTTTGGATTTTTCGAATTATCACTCAAATTTGCAATTAATGGATCTGATACAGCATCCCAAACTCTACATAATGCTGTAATTAATCCAATAATAGTTAAAAATCCACCAATAATTAAACCTGGTGTTATCAATGTGTAAAAATCAAGTTCTGTACCTGAAAAATATGCTGGATTTTCTGCATCCTTAGTAGGTAAATAAAATGCTACTAACCATGCGCTTATGATTCCTCCTAAAAGAGACCATCCTAATTGTCCTACTGCAAAAATCCACATTTGTTTTTTTGTAAGTCGTTTCATTTTTTGTCCTCCTTTTTAATGTTTGAAACTTACTTTATTAAACTATTTAAAATAATATCGACCATTATTTTAAGTTCATCATAATTGTTATCATCAGCGCTTACTATCTTTCTATTTCTAGATAGTCTTTTGCCTAAATCTAATAATACATGTGTTGTAGCATTGTAATAAGAACCCACATTAGATAATTCTCTAACTTTACCTTCTTTTACTGCTTTACTATATGCATATAAGAATCTTTCCTTATATAAATCTACTCCTGTTTCGTAATTTGAACTATCATAATCTTCATTAATTATAAATGCATCAAATTCATTTACAAATCTAAAGAATTCTCTATGTTCCTTAAAAATAGTTAAATAATTAGTGTAAAATTTTCTAATAACTTCAACCGGTTCTAATCCATCAAAATTAAAATACGCATCAAAAACTTTTTTTGAAAGACTAATTGCTGATAGAACAATGATGTTTTGCTTTTTAGTGAAATATCTATATAGTGTGGCATCACCAATTTCAACTGTTTTAGCAATTTCACTCATAGTTACATCCTCAATCGACTTTGACAAGAACAATTTTAAAGCTTCCTCAATGATAAAATTCTTTTGTGCATCTCGCATTTTACTCATAATCAAAATCTCCTTCTATATTTAATTAATTGATAGAATATCTATCATTATTGAATGTTACCTATCTATATTCTATCTCATAAATTGATAGTTGTCAACACATATTGAAAGCGTTTAATCTATTTTAGAGCAAAAGAAAAGTCCACCCGAAGGTAGACTTATTATAAATTATAATAATACAATATTAGCTTTTGCTAATTTTTCTAAATCCTCTTCACTCCATACAGATGCTTGTACTTCACCAACATGAGCTTTTCTTAACATATACATACATAGTCTTGATTGACCAATACCACCACCAATAGTAAGTGGTAATCTATTATTAATTACATCTTGTACATAAGGATTACCTAATTTAAATTCCTCATTATGATCCTTAATTTGACTTACGATAGACTTTTCATCTACTCTGATACCCATTGAAGACACTTCAAAAGCAATATCAAGAACATCATAATAAAGAATAATATCTCCATTTAAGCTCCAATCATCATAATCTGCAGCTCTACCATCATGAGGCAACCCATTAGATAGCTTGCCACCAATTTGCATAATAAATACTGCTTTATATTTCTTAGCTATCTCATATTCTCTTTGTGATGCTTCTAAATTAGGATACAAATCTAATAATTCTTGACTAGTTATAAAGTGAATTTCTTCTGGCAATTCATGATATAATTTAGGAAATTTCTTTGATACCTTATTTTCTAAGCCTCTAATAACTCCATAAATAGTTTTAACAGTATTCTTTAAATAATCAACTGTTCTATCTTTTCTATCAATTATCTTTTCCCAATCCCACTGATCAACATATGCAGAATGCATTGTGTCTAAATCCTCATCACGTCTAATTGCATTCATATCAGTGTATAAGCCTGTATGACTTACAAAGCCATATCTTTGCAAAGCATTTCTCTTCCATTTTGCTAATGATTGAACAATCTCAACCTCATCTGGTATATTTTTAATATCAAAATTAACTCTTCTTTCGTAACCATTTAAGTTATCATTTAATCCTGTTTTCGGAAAAACAAACAAAGGTGCAGAAACTCTTGTTAGGTTTAATGCGTCTGCCAAATCCCTTTCAAATGTATCTTTCACGAATTTAATCGCAAGTTCAGTATCTAATAAGTTTAATTTTGATTCATAATGTTCTGGTATTATTAATCTTTTCACAACAATCAACTCCTTATTGTAGATTCTATCACAAATATGCTTATAAATAAACATATTTTTAACTAAAATTCGAATTTTTTTTAATATTTCGAATTTTCTTGTATTTTTAAAGGGTATTTGTATTTATTATTCAACTATATCAGTAACATACGGATTAAATTTTCTTTCATATCCTATTGTAGAAATATCCATATGTCCTGGATAAATTTTGTAATCATCAGGATAAGTTTTCATTATTTTAATTAATGATTTCATCATCTTTGACAAATCACCTGTATCAAAGTCACATCTTCCCATAGACATATGAAATAAAGTATCTCCTGTAAACACATTATCCTCATATGAATAACATACTGACCCATTAGTATGACCAGGAGTATGTAATACTTTAATATCGTATCCTATCAACTTCAATACATCACCATCATTGACATATCTTATATCAAGCATGCCACTTGAAAAAGGAGATATTCTTCCTACCATATCATAAACAGATAAATGAGAATCAAACATTATTTCTTCATCTAATCTATGGACGTAGATTGGAAGATCCATAAAGTATTGAATTCCATCAATATGATCAGCATGTCCATGTGTTAACAATATTGCTTTAGGAATATATGTTTTTTTAATATAATTTGCAACGTCCTTATAAGAAAAACCCGGATCTACTATTATACATTCATTTTTATCATTACTAATAATGTAGCTATTAGTAAAAAAAGCACCTGTATTTCTTGATTCAATCATTATAAAAGCCTCCTTAAAAAGAAAAAAGCCATTTCTGGCCAGTAATTTATTATATAAGATTACTTCTTTTCTTTGTGTACTGTATGCTTACGGCAAAAAGGACAATATTTTTTAATCTCCATTCTTTCAGGAGTTGTCTTTTTATTCTTGTCTGTATAGTAATTTTCATTTTTACAATCTGAACAAACTAGTTTTACTAAGTCACGCATTTTTTATCCCTCCAGACTTAAGATTACTTCCTCGCATATTATATCAAATTGATTTCTAACTTGCAATAAATTTTTTTACTTTTTATTTTAAAATGCTATAATGTAATAGGTGATAATTATGTATTTAAGAAATCAAACAAGAGTTGTTAAAGTTGGAAATAGATTTTTAGGCGGAAATAATCCAATTTTAATCCAAAGTATGACTAATACAAAAACTAAAGATGTTGAGGCAACAATCAAACAAATATTACGCTTAGAAGAGCTTGGTTGTGATATTATTAGAGTTGCAGTACTTGATAAAGAGGATGCTTATTCTATTTCAAAAATTAAAGCAGGAATTCATATACCTCTTGTAGCCGACATACATTTTGACCCAGAACTTGCTTTAATTGCAATCTCAGAGGGTGTAGATAAAATCAGATTAAACCCTGGTAATATAAGAGATAAGGATAAAATAAAAGAAATAGTTGAAAGATGTAAAGAAAAACAAATTCCTATTCGTATAGGTGTTAATGCTGGTTCTTTACCTAAAGGTTATGAAGTTAATGCAAAAAATATGGTTAGGGCAGCACATGAGCATATTGATATATTAGAGGAATTAGATTTTCATGATATAGTTTTATCAATTAAAGCTTCAAATGTCGATTTAGCACTTGAAGCATATAAACTTGCATCAGAGGAATTTCCATATCCTTTACATATAGGAATTACCGAATCCGGAACAGCATTTAAAGGATTAATTACTTCTTCTATTGGATTAGATAGAATTTTATCATTAGGAATAGGAAATACAATAAGAGTATCTTTAACTGATAAACCAGAATTTGAAATAATGGCTGCTAAAGATATATTGAAGGAATTAAAACTAATAGATAATGTACCTACATTAACATCTTGTCCAACTTGTGGAAGAACTCAAATTGATTTAATACCTATCGCAAAAGAGGTTGAAGAATACTTATATACAGTAAATAAAAATATTCATGTAGCAGTAATGGGATGTATAGTAAATGGACCTGGCGAAGCAAGAGAAGCTGATTTGGGAATAGCTGGTGGTAAAGGTGAAGCACTAATATTTAAAAAGGGTGTTCCTTTAAGAAAAATAGATGAAAAAGATATAATAGCAGAATTAAAAAAAGAAATTGATTCGATGTAATCAATTTCTTTTTTTTACTATTTAAAATGATTAGGTATAACTGCAAAGAATATTAAATCCTCGTCAAATGGATTTTGAAGAGAATGAGTCGAACCATCCTTACAATAATGGCAATCACCCTTTGTTATTATTTTAGTGTTTCCATCACAGTGAACAATTCCACTACCAGAAATAACATAAATCACTTCCGATGTATTTTCATGTTTATGAAAACCAATTGATGATCCTTTTGGCAATCTTCCTTTTAATATTTTATTTAATCCATCATTATATATTCTTGCATAAAAATCTCCATCGCCATCCCAATAATGATGATTCTGTTTTTCTTCTATCTCATTAAAATCTATAGTCATAATCATTCCACCTTTTAGTCAATTATATAATAATTAAGAAAAGAAAAAAAGACCATTGCTGGTCTTTTTATGATTATCGACGTTCCTTAATACGTGAAGCCTTAGCAGATAATGTTCTAATGTAGAATAATCTAGCACGACGAACCTTACCACGTCTAGTAACTTCAATATGGTCAATACTAGGTGTATGAATAGGGAATGTACGTTCAACACCAACACCATAAGATATCTTTCTAACTGTGAAAGTTTCACTGATACCAGAACCTTGACGCTTAATAACTAAGCCTTCAAAAACTTGGATACGGTGAGTTTCACCCTCGACAATCTTAACATATACCTTTACAGAATCTCCAGCTCTAAAGTCAGGACGATCCTTTAGGTATTCAGCAGTAATTTCATTAATTAATGCTTGTCCTTTTGCGTTTGCCATAAAGTCTTCTCCTCGATTAACAAAACTCATAGCCAAAATCCCATGTTGCCAGCGGAGTATTGTGCCTTACTTGATTAATCAAGCCCTTAAATTATAACATAATATTATTACAATTCAAGTTCTTTTTTCAAAATATTGAATAGCATTTTAAATAGTAGTATAATTCACTTTGATAACAAGGAGGGATTATCATGGAATTTACAAAATGGGTAGACGAACAGTCTAAAGCAGTAAAGATTCTTTTATTCTTCCCTATTTGGGGCTGGATTTTCGGATTCTTATATCGTTTATTTAAGTTTATTGAAACAAGCGATACTGCAACATTAATAGGTATGATTTTATTCATCATTCCTTTTACAGGTTTTATCCTTTCAATTGTTGATTTAGTATTTATTATTACTGAAGGAAAAGTTAAAGTATTAGTAGTTGGTGGAGAAAACTTCGGTATCAATGGTACTGTTTCATCAAATGAAGAGAACAAGGAAGAAACTAAAGCTGAAGAGACTAAAACTGACGATGTAATCGACGCTGAAGTAACTGAAGCAAAGACTGATGATACAAAGACTGAGTAATAAAGAACTTGCTTAGAATTATTTCTAGGCTTTTCTTTTATTTAAAAAATGAAAAAATGAATTATTGCATCTTTTAAAATTTACTTAAACGTTTTATAATAATATAAAGATTAATAAGGAGGAAAGACGATGAGTAAAGAATTTAGAGAAAAATTGGAAAAGGTACTTGATATTTTAGGTGAAATTTTAGCATTTGTTACTGCTGTTGTATGGGCACTTGTTATAATTGATCAAAATTTCTCATTCCTACCAACAAAAATGGTAGATATATTCAACATTGCTAAGTCATGGTTATTACTTGCATTAGTTGGTATTGTTGGTTTAGAGGCAACAATAAAGAGAAATATCATAGTACGTATTTTATTCTATTTAGTATTAGCAGTATTGATTATTTTCCATTGTTTCCCAGGAACATATGATTATTTAGTTGGTTTAGTAAAATAATAAACTAAATATCCAAAAAATATTTAATTAATTAAATATTGATGTTATAATATATTTATAAATGAAAAAGGAGGACGTTATAATGGCATCAGGAAAGAGCGATTACTTTGGACTTGACCCACTAGTAAGTTTAATTCTTGCAATTATCCCTATCACTGCATGGGTTTGTGGAATAATTACTAGAATTCAAGAAGGTAAGATTATTGCTGCAATCATCAGAATTTTCTTAGGTGGTTGGATTGTTTGGATTCTTGATTTAATTTTCATGATTACTAACAAGAGCATTTTCAGATTACTTAATATGTAATCTAGCTTAAATAATGGTTCTCTATCATTATAAAGCGAATTAAGATGCACAAACGTGCATCTTTTATTTTGACTATATTGATGTTATAATATACCTAATTAAGGAGGCAATTATGCAAGAGGAAAATGAAGTTGTTTATGACGATTATCTAGGCTTAAGTAAACCTGTTAGTATTGTACTTGCTGCAATATTCATTACATCTTGGGTTATGGGTGTTATAGTTAGATTTAAAGAGAAAAAAATATTCTATGCAATTATTAGAATATTCTTAGGCTTTAATATTTTATGGTTTTTGGATTTAATTTTTATAATAAAGGATAAATCAATATTTAGAATGCCTTAATAGATAAGAGGAAGCGAGATGCTTCCTCTTATTTGTTTTCTAATATTGTATTATATACTTCTTCTTTTTCACCAATAATTATTTTAGTGTTTTCTAATTTGATATTTTCACAAAGACTTAGTTCTAATCCTTTATTCGCCTTAATAGTAACATCTTTTAAAGTTAAATCATGGATTGGTAATTCTGGTAATCCTTGTACTTTAAGCGCTGTATCAGCTGATTCACAGATTATATTTTCCATAGTAATGTTTTTAAATTCAGGAACATCTTCCATATTCTTTGTAACATCGCCCTCGTGCTCATCTTCAATATTTACAAGTACATAACCCATAGTAAATATCATAGCTTCATTAATAATTTTAGTCATATAGATATTTTTGATAGTAATATCCTCTACAACTCCACCTCTACCCATTGCACTTTTGAAGCGTACTCCAATATCTGTACCACTAAAAATACAATTTTCTACTAAAATATTATTAACGCCTCTACTCATTTCAGATCCTACAACAAATCCACCATGAGCATCAAATACTTTACAATCGTGAATCCACACATTCTTTGTTGGAATAGGTAATTTTCTTGCTTCCTTATTTTTACCTGATTTAATACAAATACCATCATCACCAACTTCAAATATAGTATTTGCAATTTCACAATTTTGGCATGATTCTAAATCTATTCCATCACCATTTTGAGCTGAAAACTTATTCTTAATTTTTGCCCTATTCATTGTAAAATTTGTACAATATAATGGATGTACATTCCAAGCAGGAGAATTTTGTAAAGTTACATCCTCTATCAATACTCTATTACATCTAATTAATGAAACAAATACAGGTCTATACACATCGTAATTTACACTTGCAAGCTCTAATGCATTTTCAAGTGCATAATCAGGTTCACCATTTATTACACCATCATAATATGTCTTAGTAGGGCACCATATTTCTGTTTCCTTAGTTTTAATAACATATGGAGATTTTTTTAAGCATCTAGCCCATTCTTTTTCTGTTAATTTAAATTTCTTAATTCCTCTCCACAATTCACCATTACCATCCATTACACCATTTCCTGTAATAGCTATATTTTCACAATCTTTAGCCGAAATAGGAGATATTGCTCTTATTCTTTTTATTCCTTCATATTCAGTAAAAATTAGTGGATATTCTTCCTTTGATTTCGTAAACATTACATAAGCATTATCCTCTAAATGCAAATTCACATTACTTTTTAATGCTATAGGTCCAGTATAATAAAAGCCATTAGGGATTAATACTATGCCTCCACCATTTTTATTACAGACATCTATTGCACTTTGAATAGCATCTCTATTATTAAACTTGTAATCACTTTTTGCGCCAAAATCTAAAATATTATATACTTCATTTTTGAAATACGGTCTAATTACATTTATTTCCATAAATACCAACTCCTTAAGCCTATTATAACAATAATTAATTTACTTGTAAAAGAAAAATAGGGATTTCTCCCTATTTTGTTGTTGAACCAAAACCACCATTTCTAATTGAATCAGTATCATCATCAAATGTAATACCATATTCAACAAAGATTCCTTGCATAAAACCAGTTCCTTTTTTTATTTCTACAGTTTTATTTTCATTAGAATCATTTGTTACTTTAGCAAAGATATGTCCTTCATTATCAGAATAATAATAATCGCTATCAATAATACCTACTGTATTATTTAATTGAAGTCTATATTTAAAGCCTAAACCACTTCTTGGATATAGCTTTAAAACATAATTCTCTTCCATATATACTCTAATACCTGTAGGAATTTTAATTGTTTCACCTGGTTTTAATGTTATATCAAATGGTGCATAAAAGTCATACCCGGCAGAACCCTTTGTAGCTCTTTTCGGCAAAATCAAAGAATCATATAATTCTTTAATTTTATTATCATCTAAATTATCAAATCCAGATTTAAATTGTTCAAATGAAACAATTTCAAATCTAGCCACTCTCTTGAAATTATCCATTATGCAGCCGAACCATCCTGATATAATACTATTCTTCCTTCTCTTTTAGTAGCCTTAACATCAATTACTCTTTGATTAGAACTACCAACCCAGTGGATTTTAGGGTCAAATTTATCTATTTCGAATCTACCATCACAAATCACATCAAGCATTCCAATAAATGGTAATCCTGAGATTTGTTCATAAGTATATCCTGTATATAACCATTTTGTTTTATTAGGGAATTTTGCATTAATTTCTGCAATTAATTCTCCTATTTCATTTACGTTCAAAGGATGTAGAGGATCTCCTCCACTAAATGTGATACCAGATATATAATCCTTTTCAAGTTCTCTAAATAGTTCTTCTTTAGCATCATCATCAAATGGCACACCACCATTTGGATCATGAGTTATAGGATTTTGACAGCCTGGACAATGATGTCCACAGCCTGCAACCCATAGTACCACACGTAATCCGCTACCATTTAACATATCATCCTTTGTTATATTATGATAACGCATTACATACTCTTCCTTTCTGCAATTTCTGCCATTTTTGCGTCATTAAGTCTTGTAGCACCACTTACTCTTGAGTATGATAAATAGCCATTCATTCTTTCAATCTTAGTTAAATTTCTACTTCCACACTTAGGGCATACATCCATAGCAAGCTCTTGGTGTCCACAATCTTCGCAATATGCTAAAGATAAATTAACACCTTCATAGAATCCTCTATCCATAGCACGTCTAATCAATGTCTTAATTGCATCAATATTATAATCTATAGGATATTTAACATATTGAATTTTACCACCATTAGATAATTCCCAGAATCTAAATTCCTTATCTTGTTTTTCTATTGGTGAAATATCTTCAGTAACATGACAATGGAATGAATTTGACACATATGGTCTATCACTTACATTCTCAACAATGCCATATTTTTTTCTAAATTGAGTAATTTGAGTACCACATAATGATTCAGCAGGTGTACCATAAATTGCATATAATACATTATCTGCTTTCTTGAATTCTGCAATCTTATCATTAATATGTTGTAATGTTTGAAGTGCAAATTCGCCATCTTCTGCAATACTCTTACCATTGTATAATTCTTGCAATTCATTTAATGCAGTATATCCAAATGAAGCTGTTGCAGCTTTCAAAATAGGCTTAATCTTTTCATATGGTTGTAAATTACCACCATAGAATCCACCTTGACAATAAGCAAGTGGATTAGTTGATGCACGCATTTCTCCTAAATAATCATAAGTTCTAATATGAATCTTTCTAATCATTTCTAGATAATAATCTAATACTTCAAAGAAATCCTTTGATTCTTTTCTTGCTTTAGCCAAAATCATAGGTAAATGAAGAGAAATGGCACCAATATTGAATCTACCTACAAATACTGGTTGATCGTCATCATCTGCAGGATACATACCACCACGTTCATACCATGGAGATAAGAATGCTCTACATCCCATTGGTGAAATAACTTTACCATATTTTTTATACATAGAAGCTATATAGCCTTCACCAGTTAAACTTAACCAGTCAGGATACATAGTCTTAGATGAGCATAGTACTCCCTCTTCAAATAAATCTTCATTAATACATCCAGGTCCATGTAAATCTTTATCATATAAGAATACAATCTTAGGGAATAATACTGGACGTTTTCTACCAGGCTTACCTTGTCCACCACGACGTACCTTCAAGCACTCAATAGTACACATCTTAGCAAATCTAGATGTTCCAGTACCTAGAGTAACAGTGATAAATGGATAATCACCTCTTGATGATCCAACTGTATTAAACTTATATTCAAGACCTTGCCAGCCTTGTTTAAATTCATTTCTAACATCTTCTATAGCTTGTTCATTAGCCTTAACACGTGATAATCCTAAACCAACATATTTATGATAATACTTTTGGAAACTCTTTTCTGCATACTCATCAAGTATTAAATCAATTTGTGGAACTGTAAATCCACCATATTGTTGTGCAGCAGTTGATAATACTATATCGCCAATAACATCAAAGGCAACATCAAGGCTTTTTGGCTCATTATACCAAATATTACCCATTTCGAATCCGCCTTTTAATACCTTTTGAACATCAAATAGACAACAGTTCATTGTATCACGTCTAGCATTCATATCATGAACATAAATATATCCATCATTGATGGCTTGTAATTCTTCAACATTAAGGAAGAATTTTTTATATAGTTCCTTATTTAATTGATTATAAATTAAGCTACGCTTAGTTGAAACCAAAGCACTATCTGTATTTGAATTTTCTTTATCTCCTATATACATTATAGATTGACTCTTAGTATACACCTCATCAAGCATATGAACGAAATCAACCTTATAATTTCTATAATCACGATAACTCTTCGCAACAGTAGGGAAATGTGTATCCAATGCTCCCTCAACAAAATTATGCATTTGAGGTATTGTTACGCTTGTTAATCCTCTCTCATTAATAGCATTTAAAACTGAATTTGCAATAGTATCCAAATCCTCAGCAGTAAAATCAACAAGCACTCTGGATGCAGATTTTGTTACAGCTTTCTTAATTTTTTCTGCATTAAATGGTTCAAGTGTACCATCCTTTTTTACAATTACAATTCCTTCCATAATTTGCACCTCTTTTTAACCTAAAAAATAGCAACTAGTAAAGTAATTCTAACATTAAAATTTTATATAATCAATAACCGAGACATCTCTTATATATTAAATAATAACTTCAACTTCTTTCATAAAAAAAACTAATATTTTTTTATTCACAAATACATTGTTTTTACTTTTTGTTCGTTGAGTATATACAATTTTACAACTTTGTTTTTAATTTCTATACGCAAGTTAAAAAAACGATAAATTTTAGTAATAATAGATAATATTTCATAATAACATCATAGTCTCTTTTAATTGCCAAAAATATATCATTTAGTTTTTAAAATTATATCATAAGAAATAAAACAAAAATGATGTAGTATCGACTACATCATTTTTAATAATAATTTTCGACTATTTATTAAGTTTTTTTAATAATTCTGCTCTCATTTCTTCATAACCAGGTTTACCAAGTAATGCGAACATATTCTTTTTATATGACTCTACACCAGGTTGATTAAATGGATTAACTCCTAATACATATGCAGATACACCACATGCTACCTCAAAGAAGTAAACCATATATCCATATGTATATGCAGAGACATTTGGAATTGTAACTCTCATATTTGGAACTCCACCATCAACGTGAGCAATCAATGTTCCTTCCATAGCCATCTTATTTACATAATCCATAGTTTTACCTGACAAGAAATTCAAGCCATCTAGATTATCTTTATCTTTAGTGATAACAATTTCCTTTTCTGGTTTTTCAATATTAATTACAGTTTCAAATATTGTCCTTTCACCTTGTTGAATCATTTGACCTAAAGAATGTAGATCAGTTGAGAAAGATGCGGATGTAATCCAAATTCCCTTTCCATCCTTTCCTTCTGATTCGCCCATTAATTGTTTCCACCATTCAGAAAAATAATTCAACTTTGGCTCGTAATTAACAAGCATTTCAAGTTTCTTACCTTTTCTATATAATGCATTACGCATTAATGCATATTTTAGTGCATCATTTTTCTCTACATCTTTTTCAGCATAGTCAATATATGCATCCTTTGCACCATTCATCATCTCATCAATATCAATACCTGCAGCTGCGATTGGTAAAAGACCAACTGCAGTTAATACTGAGAATCTTCCACCAACATCATCAGGTACAACAAATTCCTCGTAGCCTTCTGTATCAGCTAAAGTTTTTAATGCTCCTCTTGCCTTATCTGTTGTTGCATATATTCTCTTTCTTGCTTCTGCTTTGCCGTAACGCTCTTCTATATATTCTTTGAATATACGGAATGCAATAGCTGGTTCTGTAGTTGTTCCAGATTTTGAAATAACATTAATAGAAAAATCCTTATCCTTTAAATAATCCAATAATTCAGCAACATATGTTGATGAAATTTGATTACCAACAAATATTACTTCAACACCAGGCTGATTAAAATATTTCTTTAGCATTTCAATGGCTGATCTAGCACCTAAGTATGATCCTCCAATACCTATAGCAAGTAATACTTGAGATTGATCTTGAATTCTCTTAGCTGCTTCTTTAATTCTCTGAAATTCTCTATGATCATATGCTACTGGTAAATCTAACCATCCTAAAAAGTCATTTCCTGCTCCATTTTTACTACGCAAAACCTCATGTGCTAAAACAACTTCCTTTTTAATGTCTTCGTAAAGCTTATCCTCAACAAAAGGTTTAGCCTTAGAAATATCTAACTCTAATTTCTTTCCCATATATTGAATCCTCCTAAATATATATTATTATAACACTTTTTAGTCAAAATAAAAAGCCCCTTATAGAGGCTAAACTTTATGCACAAATGAAGAAACCTACCAAGCCAACAACCACGCCAACGATAGCTCCACCTAAAACTTCATTAATCTTATGGCCAAGCATTTCCTTTAACTTACCATGTTTTCCAAATCCAAGCTCTTTTTTTTCTTCGTCGGAAAAATCTTCAGCTAAATTATTTAAGATTATGGCATGCTTAGAAGCTTCTAATCGTACGCCAAATGCATCATGAATTGTTACTGATGCAAATACAACAGCAACGGCGAATGACCAATCAAGGCTGTTCAAATCTCTCCATTGAAACATTCCTAATGTAATACATAATGTAATACAAAATGCAGTATGGCTTGATGGAAAACCACCAGTAGACCACAATGTTCTCCAACATGGTTTTTTGTATTTAATTGAGTAATAAATAAATTTAAATATTTGAGCTAAAAGCATAGAAATTACACTAATTATTAAAACTTCCATTGCTCTAGTTGTTACCAAACTTTTAAGTCTTGTTTCAACATCTACTAAAAACATTAATATTACATCCCTTCGTATGTTACGTCTTTAACTCCTATAACTTCTGGAACATATTCCTGGAGAAGGGTTTGAATGCCTTCAAAAGTACTATCCATAGCGCCACATCCAACACATGCACCACTCATTTTTATATATACTATACCATCCTTAAAATCAACAAATTCCAATTCTCCACCTTCACTGTTGATATATGGTCTTATCTTAGCTAATATCTTTTCTATCTCATTAATTGTTTTACTATTATCCATAGTATAATCCCTCCGTTACCTCGAAGTATTGTTATTACCCCTAGGTTTAAATCCCTTATTCTTCTTTTTATGACTCTTTTGAGCATTATAATTATTTTGATTATTTTGACTGTTTTGATTATTCTGATTGTTTTTATTATTTGTATTTTGGCCTCTATTTTGATTATTTCCTCTATTTCTTACTTCTTTCTTGCTAGGATCAAAATCAGGACTTGATGAAACATAAGTTTGTGCTTCCTCTTGTGGCTTTGTTGACTCTTTTGTCTCTTTATTTTCTTTTAAATCAATAGGTAATTCACCTTTAGGTATTGAATTAATCTTTTCAATATTTAAAACAATGCTAGGTTTTCCTTTACCAGAAGATTGAAGCTTTAACGACTCTTTATCAAAATTTTCTTTAACAAGCGCATTAATAACAAAACCATTTTCATCTGTCTTTGATTTGTTTTCATCACTTGCAAGTTTTTCAAATTCTTCATTACTTCTAATTCTCTTTAACACATAAAAAGGGCACCCTATAACAGTTGATGCATCTATATATTTATTTAAATTAGAATAATGGCTAGGGCTTTTAGGATCTGTATCAAATCCCTTAAGTCTTAATATACCATCTGAAATATCACCAACAATATATAAATCTTTGTCAAAAACCTCTTCTAAATATTTTTCTACAAAAGCATCTTCTTTATATGCGTCTCTAAAATTTTTTTCTAGGAGAAACATTCCTTTAGGTGTTTTTAACAACATAATAATTCACCTCAATTTAAATAACCATTTTTAATTAGATATTTATAAAATGCTTCAATACCTAATTTTATATCTCTATAAGTATCATCAAAATTTCCAGTATACCATGGATCACTAATATCTCTATTAATTCCTGCATATTCCAAGAATAAATGGACCTTATTATCTTTATCTAAAAAAATTCTCTTTAAATTATAAATATTATTTCTATCCATTGCAATAATAAAATCATATTTATCATAATCTGTAGACTTAATTTGGATAGATTTATGTCTACTATAATCAATATTAAATTTATCTAATATTTGTCTTGTTCCCATATGAACTCCATTACCAATTTCTTCAGTAGATGTAGCCATAGAATCAATAATAAACTTGTCACTTGTTCCTTTATTAAAAACATAATATTTAAATAAATATTCTGCCATAGGACTTCTACAAATATTACCATGACATACAAAAACAACCTTAATCATTTGATTCAACTAAGCAAATTGCTTCACAAGCAATTGCTTCTCCTCTACCAACGAAGCCCATTTTTTCCCAAGTAGTTGCCTTAACACTAACTAAAGACTTATCAACATTTAATATAGAAGCTATCGATTCTTGTATTTTAATTCTTATAGGAGCTATTCTAATAACTTCAGAATATATGGTTAAATCAACATTATTTAGCTTATAACCATTTCTTTTAACCATATCATAGCACTCGGATAATATTATCTTAGAATCCATATTTAATGTTTTATCGCTATTATCAGGGAAAAATGTTCCTAAATCCCCTAATGCCAATGATCCGAGTAAAGATTCAGCTACTGCATGCAATACAACATCAGCATCACTATGGCCCAATAAACCTATTTTAGATTCAATTTTAACTCCACCTAATATTAAATTTCTACCTTCAACAAGTTTATGCGTATCCCATGCATGACCTACTCTAATCACTTTATTAACTCCTTTATGATTTTATAATCAATTGGTGTAGTAACTTTAAAATTTTCTTCATTAGCTTCTACTAATCCTATTCTTATATTAGGATAATAATGTTCTATTAACGATATATCATCAGTAAAAGTTTTATTATCTTTTTTTGCTAATTGATATGCTCTTTTTAGATATTCAAGTTTACCACATTGTGGAGTAGAAGCCGCAATAAGATTATCCCTATTTAAAGTAATTAATTTCCCATTATCAATTTCTTTTATAGTATCCTTTACTTTACAATAAGTTAATACTGCTTCAAAGTTGTCCTTAAGTTCAATGATTTTATCAATTACTTTACTTGATAATAATACTCTTGCCGAATCATGAATCAAAACATAATCACCACTACATTTTAATAATCCATTATAAACACTATCACCACGTGTAGCTCCACCAATAGTGTATTTAACATTTTTTAAATAGGGCATTAATAATTGCTCGTCATTTTTATTAATGACACATACAATTTCAAAATTATATTTTTTGAATAATTCAAGTGGATATTCAAAAAGCATTTTATTATTTGCTTCTAACAATATTTTGTTTTTATTAGCACCCATCCTGCTTCCAGTACCAGCCATCAATAAAACAACACTAATCATTAATATCACCCTATAAATTTAAAATCTAATTTTACATCAAAGTCGTCTACTATTACTTCCATATTTGCTGAATTAGCATAACAAATGCCAATTTTAAAACCTTGATATCCTTCCAAATATCTATCATAGTATCCTTTTCCATATCCAATTCTATAATTATGTGCTGTTATTGCAACACAAGGTATTATAAAGCAATCTATGGTATCTCTTCTAACAATATTTCCAATAGGTTCCTTAGTATTAAAAGGACCATCTATAAGCTTATCGCTAGAATTATATTCAATAAATGCTATTTCATTCTTAGTAATCGGTAAATAAAACTTTTTATCTGGATACGCATCCATGATTTTTAATATAGATATCTCTTTTCCTATAGGGTAATAAATACCTATATTATTATAGTCTTTAAGAATTTCTGACTTTATTATTTCTTTAACTATATTGTTTGAAACAACAATATTATCTACATTCTTCCTTAAACTTAATGAATGCTTTCTAGCTTCGCTTTTTGTCATGATCTCATATCCTTATGGAATAAGAATGATGATGTAAATTTAGGATTAGAACAATACTGCAATGCTTCATGTGCAAATCTAACAACATCCTTAGGGGCTCCAGCCTCATCAGACATACAAATACCCATATTAACATCAATAGATACTTTTTCTCTACCATATGTTAAATTTGCATGTAATATTTTTTCGTCGTTTCTCAAATTACTCTTTAGTCTTTCCATATTATTGTATTGAGTAATTAAAGCAACAAAATTCAATCCACCAACTCGATATATCATATCATCATTAACAAATTCTTCGTTAATTCTTCCAACATATTCAGCTAAACACATATTGCCAACAGCTCTACCAAATTTTTCATTGATAGTAGGAATTGATGCTATTCTCATTTCAATAAGCATATAAGTTCTATCCTCTTGATGCATTTTTTGAAGTTTAGCATATAAATCCGCTTCTGTTTTTATATTATCTAACTTAGTACCAGTTTTCTCATATCCGTAGTCATCCATTACGTGCATTATGCCACACAATTCAATTGTCTTATTTGTTATTATTTTATGGCCTTCTTCTTTAACATAAACGTATTGTGATCCTATATAAAACCTATATGAAATATTATAATCTTCATCGTTTAGGTTAGCTATTTTTTCTTGATACATTTTTACATCATCAGGATGCATCATCTTAAAAAAATCTGTACCTGTTAATGTATTGCTATTTAAATACAATTTTTTCACCAATACACTATTAACCCAAACAGTATCAGTATTTAAAGTGTTGAAAAAAATACCATCTGATGAATTCATAATAACAGTAGTAAATCTATTTCTTATTAAATCGAGTTCATTTCTAGCTTCTGCTTCTTTTCTTTCTAAGCCTAAAAGAGATTCTTCTCCTTTAATATCACCAATCAATATTCTTCCAGCATATTTTTCGCTTCTAAATATTGAATGCTCATAAAAGTACATTGCGCTTTTAACAGCATAATCATCCTCAATTTCAAGCTCCATAGTTGTTTTTTCACTAGATGCCTTCATTGCATAATTAGAATAATACTTTTTTACATCTTTTTTTAAAGCACCTTCACCATTAAGTCCTATAATACGATATTTCGTTTCAATAATATCAAAAAAATTATGTCTTAAAGCATCAGATTCTGAAATGCCTAATTCATCTAATAAATATTTTGATATATCTTTTATTCTTTCTTTTTTATCAAGCATAACATATAGTTTTGTTTCATCTAACGATTTTATTAATTCCTTTTGGAATGTTTCATTAGTAAATGATAAATCTACTGATAAAAAGATAAGAATAATATCTAAAACATCTATAGCAAGCATACCAGAAAATATTAAAATTTTATATGTGTCGTTTTCAATACCTTGTATTTCTTTATAGAAAAATAAAACCATGGCTGATCCAAACACCAAAAAAAATGATATCAACAATTTAATTAATTGGAATCTTTTTTTTACAAGTGATTGCATCATGACAAGTACTACTACTAAAAATGAAAGTACTAAAGGAATGATTGGACTTTGTTTTATGTAATCAATCATTTAAAAATAACTCCTCTATAAACATATAAAACAATTAAAGCAACAATTGTAACGCTAATTAATAATAAAATAATTGGCTTAACAATCTTATTAGGATTTGGAATAACATTTGCTGTTCTAAATAATAAAATAAATGGAGATATTAATAATTCAATTGTAAAACTTACTACTTTTTTAAAATTCAATTTCATCTTTAATCACTCCTTTATAAATTACCAAGATAAGTATTCAAATAATCAAGCAAGTCATTCTTATTATCAATTTGCTTCATGAATCCCTGATTTGCTACATGTACATGACCAGTTTCTTCTGAAACTATAATTGTCAATGAATCTGTAATTTCTGAAATACCAACACCTGCTCTATGTCTAGAACCAATTGTTTTATCTAATGATGTATCTTGTGTCAATGTATAATAAGCTGCAGCACAAATTATTTTATTACCTCTTATAATTACACCACCATCGTGAAGTGGAGAATCTTTAATAAAAATTTGTTCAAGTAATTCTTTAGAAATATCTGAATTTAAGGCAATAGCTCTTTCAGCATATTGTTCAAGTGAAATATGTTGCTCTATAGTTATTAAAGCACCAACTTTAACAGCACTCATATCAAATACAGCATCTGCTACTGCTTCAATTGTTGCCTGAGTTGATGAAATTGACGCTTTACTTGCTTCAGTAGATTTATGGAATTCCATCATTTTTCTTAATTCAGGAGCTAATATTACCGCACAAATAACAACATAACCTGTCAGTGCTATTTCATATAATCTAGTAGATAAAACAAATCCACCCATTAATGCGAAATAATAAATTCCTAGCATTATAAGGCCAATGATAACTAAAATTAAAGCCTTCTTAAATTTAATAGTTAAGAAAACAATCAAAGAAACAATAAATAATGCTAAATATGCATCAATTATTATTCTGGCCACTGGATTGTTATCAAAAAATTCTGATACACCACTTATAGGTTCTATCAATGATAAAAATGGCATAATATCACTCCAATCAATAAATAATATACTAGTATATTATATTATACAATAAACATCAATTTCATTAAAGCGAAAAAAGAAAATCTCTCTTATTTTTTTAAGAGAGAAAATAAAATATCTATAAATAAAAAAATGGTGCCTCAGGGCGGAATCGAACCGCCGACACAAGGATTTTCAGTCCTTTGCTCTACCGACTGAGCTACCGAGGCATCATAAATATAAATGGCGGTCCGGACGAGACTCGAACTCGCGACCTCCTGCGTGACAGGCAGGCATTCTAACCAACTGAACTACCGGACCACTATTTGGTTGCGGGAGAAGGATTTGAACCAACGACCTCCGGGTTATGAGCCCGACGAGCTACCAGACTGCTCTATCCCGCGATATATGGCGGAGAAAGAGGGATTTGAACCCCCGCGGGGATTGCTCCCCCTATCGGTTTTCAAGACCGAACCCTTCAGCCACTTGGGTATTTCTCCGTGACGTAAAATAAAAATATAAACTTCT
>JAFXXC010000065.1 GCA_017542485.1 Acholeplasmatales bacterium | reverse complement strand
TGAAGAAGTAAATATTAATAATATAAAAAATGATATTGTTGATAAACTTAAAATATATGGATTTATTAATGTATTAATTGATGTTAATCTTGATCTTGGTAGTGAAGATGCTATTATAAATAAAATAGAAGCTGATAAAATTATAAATGAAGTACCTAAGTATACTGAGAAAGTTACTAATAAAGAAGAAAATAATGGAGAAAAAAAGAATTATTATAGACCTAAAAAAAGTAGAGAAGTAACTAAACTTAAAGATTTATTATATGAAGTTGATAATATTAATATTGAGGTTCAAGTTTTTGGAATAGATATTTTTGAAGCTAAGAGTGGATATAAAATTTTTACTTTAAAAGTTACAGATTTTTCTGATAGTATGTATTGTAAGATATTTACTAAAGATGATGAAGAATTTGCTAGGTTAAAGGCATTAATTAAAAATGGTAATTGGTATTCTATGTATGGTAGAATAAAAGAAGATAATTTTTCAGATGGAGAACTTGTTTTTATGACAAGATTTAAAGATATTATTTCTATTGATCCTAAATTAGATTGGATTAGTGTAGATAATAGTTCAAAGAAACGTGTAGAATTACATGCTCATACTATGATGAGTCAAATGGATGGAGTTATAGATGAAATAAAATTAATTAAACAAGCAATTAAATGGGGACATAGGGGAATTGCTATTACTGATCATGATGGGTGTCAGGCTTTTCCGCATGTATATAATGAGGTTACTGGGTATAATAAGAAAATATTAGCTCCTTATAAAGATAAAATAAAAGAATTAGAAGATAAAAAGAAGGGTATTGATAAAGAACAAGTATGTGATGTTAAATTAATTGATGACGAAATAGATAAGGTTAAAGAAGAAATGTCTAAGGCTCCTACTTTTAGAGCAATGTATGGTACTGAGTTAGAAATGAGTAGTGATGAATTAGATATTGTAATTAGACCAACTGATAAAGATATATATAAAGCTACATATGTTGTTTTTGATACAGAAACAACAGGTTTTAATCCTGGATTACATGATACAATGATTGAGATTGGTGCTGTTAAAATGAAAGATGGTGCTGTTATTGAATCTTTTGATGAATTAATTAATCCTGGTGTACTTATTGATAATGAAATAACAGAACTTACTGGTATAACTAATAATATGGTTAAAGATTGTCCTAATGAAGAAGAAGTAACACGTAAATTTAAAGAATGGATTGGAGATTTGCCATTGGTTGCGCATAATGCAAGATTTGATATTAATATGTTAGAAAGTGCTTATCATAAATATAATTTAGGTAGTTTAGATAATACAGTATTAGATACAATGATTATTTCTCAAATAATTAATAAAGATTTAAAAAGACATAATTTATCTGCATTAACTAAAAATTATGGTATTACTTTTGAAGAATCTGATGGTAGTAGTAGTGGGCATCATCATAGGGCTGATTATGATGCTGAATTTACTGGTTATGTATTTTTTAAAATGTTAAAGCAATTAGATAATACTGTTATTAAATCTTTTAATGATTTATATAATTTACCTACTGAATTAGAAAAGAATAGATGGAATAGAGAAATGCATGTTAATATGATTGCTAAGAGTAGAGTTGGACTTAAGAATATGTTTAAATTGGTTAGTTATGGGTCAACTAAATATTTGGTTAAATCTGCTAGAGTACCTAGACATTTAATTAGTGAATATAGAGAAGATTTACTTATTGGTAGTGGGTGCTATAATGGTGAAGTATTTAATGCAGCTTTAACTAGATGCGATGATGATTTAAAGAAAGTTATGGAATTTTATGATTATATTGAAGTACAACCTCCTAGTAATTATAGTCATTTAGTTGCTAGACATGATATTAATAGTAATGAAGAAGTAATATATGCATTAAATAAAATTATTAGATGTGCTAGAGAGATGGGAAAAATTGTTGTAGCTACTAGTGATGCACATACTTTAAGTAAAGAGGATAAAATATATAGAGAAATAATAGTTCATCAGAATGTTCCTGGTAAAGGAAGACATCCTTTAGCTAGATATTTAAGTTTACCTGGTTATGAAACAATTCCTGATCAATATTTTAGAACTACTGAGGAAATGTTAGAAGAATTTAGTTTCTTAGATGAAGAGGTAAGAGAAGAAATAGTTATTGATAATACTCATAAAATACTTGAGATGTGTTCTGATTATGAAGTTATTATTGATACGGGTGGTATTCCGTTTTCTCCTAAAATAGATAATTCAATTAGGACTGTTATTGATTTGGTTTATAATAAAGCTGTTAGTTGGTATGGTGAAAATTTACCTTATGATATTGAAGAGAGAATTGCTAAAGAATTATATGGTGATGCTGTTTTATCAAGTATTAAAAGAGTTTTAGATAAAGAGGGTAAGTTAAGTGGTGAAGAATATGAAAAAGAGGCATTTAAGAGGTTACATGAAGTTATTAATAAAGGTGATGAGGAAGTTAGGAAATTAGTTGGAGAGGATATAAAAGCTAATAGTGATAAGAAATATTCTAAGGAAGAATTAGATAAAGCTGTAAGTAAAAATTTAGGTGGTATTATTGGTGGTGGCTTTGATGTTATATATTTAATTGCGCAAAAATTAGTTAAGCATTCTAATGATGAGGGTTATTTGGTTGGTAGTCGTGGTAGTGTTGGTTCTTCTTTTGTTGCTACTATGATGGGGATAACAGAGGTTAATCCTCTTCCTGCACATTATAGATGTCCAAATTGCAAGCATAGTATTTTTAATTATGATGATGGTAAGGCTTTGGGAGCGGATTATTCTTCAGGTTTTGATTTACCTGATAAAGATTGTCCTAAATGTGGAGCTAAGATGATTAAGGATGGACAGGATATGCCATTTGCTACATTCTTGGGATTTAATGCTGATAAAGTACCAGATATTGATTTAAATTTCTCAGATTTAAATCAAGCTAGTGCACATAATTATACTAAAGTTTTATTTGGAGAGGATAATGTGTATAGAACAGGTACTATTGGTACGGTTGCGGAAAAGACAGCGTTTGGTTTTGTAAAGGGTTTTGTTGAGGATAGAAATATTAAAATGAACAAAGCGGAAATTGAAAGGATTGCTATTGGTTGTACAGGTGTTAAGAGAACTACTGGGCAACATCCTGGTGGTATAGTAGTTATTCCTGGATATATGGATGTATTTGATTTTACTCCTTTTCAATTTCCTGCAGATGATCCTACTAGCGCTTGGAGAACAACACATTTTGATTATCATGCTATTGATCAGGATGTTCTTAAATTGGATATTTTAGGTCATACTGATCCTACACAATTAAGATTTATTCAAAATTTAAGGGGAGTTAATGTTGTTGATGATGTTCCTTTGGATGATAAGGAAACAATGGCAATATTTTTATCTCCTGAGCCTTTAGGAGTTACTAAAGAGCAAATATTGAATGAGACTGGTACTTTGGGTATTCCTGAATTTGGTACACCTTTTACTATAGGTATGTTAGTTGATACTAAACCTAAAACATTTGCAGAGCTTATTAAAATATCTGGTTTATCTCATGGTACTGATGTATGGTTAGGTAATGCTCAAGAACTTATTAGAAGTGGAAAAGTAGAATTTAAAAATGTAATTGGTTGTCGTGATGATATAATGGTATATCTTATGTATCATGGACTTGAACCTCTTAAAGCATTTAAGATAATGGAATTTGTGCGTAAGGGTAAAGCTAGTAAAGATCCAGAGACATGGAAAGGCCATGTTGAGACAATGGAAAAAGCTGGTATAGAGAAATGGTTTATTGATAGTTGTGCCAAGATTAAATATATGTTTCCTAAGGCACATGCTGCAGCTTATGTTATAAGTGCCTTTAGAATTGCTTATTATAAAGTTCATTATCCTGCTATATATTATGCAACGTATTTTTCTACTAGATTTAGTGATTTTGATATTGTTTGTATGATTAAAGGATATAGTTCTATTAAATCAAGAATAGAAGAAATAAATAATAAAGGATTTGATGCTACTAATAAAGATAATGCTGTTTTAGAAACATTAAAATTAGCTTTAGAAGCTACGGCTAGAGGATTTGTTTTTGGTAATTTAGATATTATGAAAAGTGATGCAAAGAATTTTATTATTGCCGAGGATAATAAAACTTTAATTCCACCATTTAGAACTATTGATGGTCTTGGAGATACGGTTGCTCAAAGTATTTGTGAAGAAGCTAAGAAAAGGGAATTTATTTCAATAGAAGATTTTCAAAAAAGATGTCATGTTTCCACAACACTTGTGGATAAGATGAAAAGTATGGG
>JAFXXC010000064.1 GCA_017542485.1 Acholeplasmatales bacterium | reverse complement strand
TCGTGAGTCAGTTCGGTCTCTATCCGCTGTGGGCGTAGGAAAATTGAGGGGAGCTGCTCCTAGTACGAGAGGACCGGAGTGGACTGACCTATGGTGTATCTGTTGTCACGCCAGTGGCAGTGCAGAGTAGCTATGTCGGGAAGGGATAACCGCTGAAAGCATCTAAGCGGGAAGCCTCCCCCAAGATGAGTTTTCCCATATGTATATAGTAAGGGCCGTTGTAGACTACAACGTTGATAGGCTAGAGGTGGAAGAATAGTGATATTTTGAGCTGACTAGTACTAATAACCCGAGGATTTAATCATAAATTTTAAATTTGATGAGACATTATCTTGTTTTTAAAGGACAAAATCATGTATAATATAAATTAGTTAAAAAATTGTTTGTGACGATAGCCTAGTGGAAACACCTCTTCCCATCCCGAACAGAGAAGTTAAGCACTAGTACGCTGAAAATAGTGTAAGCGAAAATAAGGAGTTGCAAACATTTTTTTTTGCCCTTTTTTTGGTATAATAGGTTTGGTGATTGAAATGGAGAAGAAATATAAAGTATTATTAGCTATTTTAATTCCTTTAGTGTTAATAACTTTTGTTTTATTAACATTTATATTTAACTTTGAATGTCCTTTTCATTATTTCTTTCATCTATTATGTCCTTTCTGTGGAGGGCGTACTATGTTAATTGATCTATATAACTTAAGAATTATTTATGCATTCATGGATAATCAATTATTATTTTTAGGTATACCTACCATTATTTTATTATTATTCATAAAATATATATTGAAAAAAGATATAAAAATAGCAAAATCAACATATATCTTATTAATGATAATAACTATTGCTTTTACTATTATTAGAAATATCGTGTAATATATATAGTAAATAAAATGTTTATATATTGCTATAATTAAAATTAAGTTGTTATAATTAATTAGGTGATAGACAATATGGATTATAAATTTACATCAAGAAGTGAAGATGACACATTAGAATTAGCTGAGAATATTGAAGCTGAAAAGTTTCCAGGAATGGTAATTTGTTTAAATGGTGATTTAGGATCAGGTAAGACTTTATTTGTTAAAGGTTTCGCTCATTCATTAGGTATGAATGAAAACATTACTAGTCCAACATTTAATATAGTTAAAGAGTATGAATCTGGTGAAATGAAATTAAATCATATGGATGTATATCGTATTGATGAAACAGATCAATCTATAGATTTCCAAGATTATTTCAAACAAGATGCTGTAACTATTATTGAATGGGCTGAATTAATCCAAGATAAGCTACCTAAGGAAAGATTAGATATTACTATTAAAATAGTAAATGAGAATACCAGAGTATTTATATTTAAGCCTTATGGACAAGAATATGAGGATATTCTAAATACTGTTTTATAGGAGGGTTTATGAATCAAATATATCAAAGAGTCTATGATGGTTATTCTAAAATGTCTATTGAAGAATTAACTAAAAAAAAGGCTGAGTTTGAATCAGACTTAGAGTATTCATATGAAAAGTTAAACGATTCTAAAATAGATTATAATGATAGAACTGAAATAATCAATTCTGATATTCCTTATGATAAAATGAATATTGAAATTATTAATGCAGTATTAAAGAATGTATACGGAATAGAATCAACAGGAAGATCAAGATAATATAAAAGAGTAATGAATTATTTATCATTACTCTTTTTTTGTTCATCTAATACTTTCAAACCATATTCTATTATTTGATTAACTATGTAATTAAATGTAACTTCTTCTTTTTCAGCAAGCTCAGTTATTTTATCATAAGCTTTGCCTGAAAAACGTATAGTCCTAGTAATTGTGTCCTGGGACTTTTGTTTTTTCTTAATAATAAGTTGTTCCATAGCTAATCACCTTCTTACACAAGATTGTAGTTTATTTCTTATCACGGTTAAGTACACCGAGATGTGTACAAATCTTGTCAGGGGATTATTTGGTTATTAACTAATTCTTTAACTAAGATTATCACTTCTTTTTTATTGTAGTCAAGGATAATGTTTAATACTTAGTTGAATTGTCTTGAAATGGTTTATTGTGCTATAATACATATGTTGAAAAAGGGATGATTTTATGTATTCATTATTGATTGATACACATGATAAAGATCTATTAATTTGTTTATATAAAGATGATGAAGTATTAGATAAAGAGATTAATAGTACTATGAATCATGCATCTAAATGTATGCCTATTATAGATGATATCTTAAATAGAAATAATTTAGATGTTCATAAGTTAAATGAATTAATTGTTGTAATAGGTCCAGGATCATTTACAGGTGTAAGAATAGGTGCCACTATTGGTAAGATGTTAGCTTATACTTCAAATATTCCTATCAAGACAATTACATCATTAGATATGT
>JAFXXC010000063.1 GCA_017542485.1 Acholeplasmatales bacterium | reverse complement strand
TCCAACTCAACCACCAATGGGACAACCTCCAACTCAACCACCAATGGGACAACCTCCAACTCAACCACCAATGGGACAACCTCCTGTTCAACCACCAATGGGACAACCAATTCAAGCCCAACTCCCACTTCATCAATCAATGCCTCCACAATTTAATGGACCTCGAGCCTTTACAAATCCTCCTCCAGTAGGACAACCTCTTCTTCAAAGACCTCCAACATATAATCAGCAAGGTCTCCCTCCCCGTCCAATCCAACAATCAATGATGCCACAAGCATATCCTCATCTTCAACCTGCAGCTTATGGTCCCCATTATCCTGCACCTGCATATGGCCCTCATTATCAGCCTGCACCAATTCAGCAATCAATGATGGCACCACATATGATGATGCCAGTAATGCAACAACCTGCAATGATGACTATGTCAATTAGACCTAATATAATAATGGATTTTAGAAGAGGAGACGCACTTCAACCTGGATCATGGATAGCTATAAAAGAACCAGTTGTAATGGTTGGATTAGGATGGGATTTCACTGGAGGAAAAAGTTTCGATTTAGATGCTTCAATAACTGGATTTGATAACAATTATTCTTCAATTGAATCTATTTATTACGGTAAAAAACAGGGTTTGAGTGGTAGTGTAATACATTTTGGAGATAACAGAACTGGAAAAGGTGAAGGAGATGATGAAGTTATTGAAGTTAAATTAAATAAGGTTCCAGCAAGAGTACGTTATTTAGCTGTAACAATTAATTCATATAAAAAAAATTCTTTAATAAAGGCAAAATCTGCTTATATTAGATTATTTACAAGAAATTATCATATAGGAAGATATACATTAAATAGAACTAAAGATTGTATTGGATTATTATTAGGGGTTTTTGAGCGTGACCAAACTGGAATGTTTTGGTACTTTAGGGTAATGGCTGATCCTATTCATGGAAATGTAGTAACTGCTTCTATTGAAGATATAAAAACTTTATTAGGACAATATAGTATGACAAATGTTAGTAGATATGATCCACATGCTATTCATCATCCATTACCTGGAGAGCCAATAATTCAATTCAATAAATGGATAAAATTAAGAAATAGATTTACATATGTTGGATTAGGATGGAATATACAACAGGGAATGAATTTTGATTTAGATGCTTCTATTATAACTTTTGATAAAATGAATCGTTTATTGGAAATAATATATCATAAAAATGGTAAATCATACAATGGTTCAATAATTCATTATGGTGATAATAGAACAGGTATTGGAGAAGGGGATGATGAAGTTCTATCAGTTGATCTTGCAGCAATAGATCCAAATGCTTTCATAATGGCAGTTGTTGTAAATAGTTTTAAAGGAAATTCTATGTCTTATGTTAAAGATGCCTTTATTAGACTATATGATACCCAAGCACCTATTGGAGTTCACGTATTAAATTGTTGCCCAGATACTATAGGCTTATTCTTTGGTATCTTTAGAAAGGATGATCTTGGTGTATGGTATTTTACAGCCATAAAAGAACTAGTAAATGGTATTGAAGCTCCTCAATCAGTTAATGATGTAATTCTAAAATTAAATAAATATCCAATTAAAGTATAAGAAAACAATAAAATAATTTTTATTCTATATATTACTTAAGGGAATAAACTAAGAATTATTAAAATCATTTAATTTAAATAATATAATTTCAAAAAATATTAATAAATTATTTTAAAATTTTTTTTTATTAAAAATGAATTATTATAATTTAATAATTTCATAATGGGGATTGGGGAT
>JAFXXC010000062.1 GCA_017542485.1 Acholeplasmatales bacterium | reverse complement strand
CCCCATAAATAATATTTAATATATTTTTTTCATAATTTAAATTTGTTAAGTAAAATTTCTAAATTCTGTATATAATTATTTTTACATAAATTCATATAATTAAAAAATGATGAATAATATAGATGGTTATCAATCAAATTTCCCTCCAAGTGGAGGAAATAGTTCCGGAGGTGGAATTTACAGTTTTCAACGCTCACAAACATATACAGCTCCTAATAGATATCCAAATCCTAACTATCCTCCTCAACAACCTTATGCACCTCCACCTGCGCCTTTACAACATACAAATACTTATATGCCTCCACCACAACAACCTCAATATCCTCCACAACAACCATATCCTCCCCAACAACCATATCCTCCACAACAACCATATCTTCCACAACAACCACAATATCCCCCACAGCAACCATATCCTCCACAACAACCCCCAGCATTTGGAAGATCAAATACCTACATGCCTCCTCAACCTTATCAAAATGTCCCAATATATCCTCCTCAACAACCATATAATCCCCCACCAATTTTGAATAGAGCTAATACTTATATGCCTCCATTAAACAGACCTCCAACTATTTATGATCATTTAGGTCCCATCACTGCAAGAAAACCTATTCCTTTGGTGAATCCTATCCCAGCTCCATATCCAACTGCAAATTTTGCTGGTCCTTCTCCTTATCCAAGTAATTTCAATCCAGAACAAGATTGCGAAATATTACATAAAGCAGTACATGGAGTTGGAACAGATGAAAGAGCTATTATTAATATAATAGTTAATAGAAATTGGGCCCAAAGGGCAGAAATTAGAAATTGTTATAAATCATGCTTTGGTAAAGATTTAATAAAAAGATTAAAAGAAGATACAAGTGGAAACTTTAAAGAAGTCGTGGCAGGAATGTTTATGACCCCTGCAGAATTTGATGCAATGTGTCTTTATAAAGCAATGAAAGGTGCGGGAACTAAAGAAGGAGTTTTAATCGAAATTATAGGTACAAGAACAAATCAAGAATTAATGGCAGTTAAAGATGCTTTCCAAAGAGAATATCATGAATCTTTGGAAAAATGGATCAAAGGTGATACATCTGGTAATTTCAGAAATTTATTAATTGCTTTATTACAATGCAACAGAAGTATGAATCCTAATCCTGATCCAAATATGTGTCAAAATGATGCCCAAACTTTATATAATGCTGGAGAAGGTAGATGGGGCACTGATGAATCTACTTTCATTAGAATTTTTGCAACTAGATCTGCAGCTGAAATGGCTATGATTAATGATTGTTATACTAGGTTAAGAGGAAAAGGATTATTAAAGGCTATAGATAAAGAATTTTCTGGAGATATTAAGAGATTATTAGAAACTGTAGTTGGTGGACTTTTAGACCCTGCAGGATATTTCGCTAAAAGAATTAGAGAATCAGTTAAAGGTTTAGGAACTTGTGATTCGAAATTGGTTCGTGTAATTGTATCTAGAAGTGAAATTGATTTAGGAAGAATTAAGCAAGCTTATCAAACTATTTATGGAAGAGATATGCTTCATGATGTTAGAGATGATACTTCTGGATATTATAGAGAAATTCTTACTGGCCTTATTTCAAGGTGTTAATTATTAATTAAATTTATATGACTTATTAATGAGATTTTATATATAAAATAAGTATAAATTTAGATTTATGGAATTTATATATTATGATTAGTTTTAAAATAAAATTAAAATTATTTTTATTTTTAAATTATTAAATTAAAATAAATCTTTTTATAATATTAAATTTAATAAATAATATGGGGATTGGGGAT
>JAFXXC010000061.1 GCA_017542485.1 Acholeplasmatales bacterium | reverse complement strand
TGATAAAATTTTTAAATTATATACAAATAAATATATTTACCTTTTTTAAAAATGTGGAAAATTGTAATTTTATGCTTTCTTTTAATTAATCCAAGTAATCTATTGTTGTCAAGTAGCAATCCCTATGATTATTCATCAATTAAAGCAAAGTCAGTAGATGAGGATCTAACATTCCAAACAGTTGAATCCACTCAACAAGACGAAAGCTGCATATATATCTCTTCAACTGAATCAATTTTTACAAACCAAAATTGTATAATAAATAAAAACTCAGGCGATTCAACAAAAATTGAAGATAGTAATTTATATGGAGTGAACTCAGCCGTTTTAGTCCAGGGAGGAGCAACCTTGTCATTACAACAAGGAACAATAACATCAAAAGCAAAAGGAGCCCATGGTATTTTTTCAACCAATGACGGAAATGTATTAATACAAAAATCATTTGTAACCACAGAGGCAGATTCCACATCAGGGATAATTAGTACTTACAAAGGTTCATCCTCAGTAATAGAATCGACTATTTCTACCAATGGAAATTCTTCTCCTTTAAGTGTTTCACAAGAAGGGACAATTTTGCTTCAAAATAGTATTCTATCCACCAAAGGCAAAGGTAGTGACTTTGGTCAAACTAAAGGAGAAGAAGGAACAATAATATTTGATGGCTCGACAGGAACTGCAGAAAATTCCAAAATTGCTGTAGTTGACGGGCAAACTTCATTAGTAATTAAAAATCATTCAGAGCTAAAATGCTCAGCAACTCCCATTAAAAATGATGTAGATCAATGTGGCATTTTTATGTATCAGTCAGGAAGTAGATCTATGGTTGGCAATAGTTTCAATTGTAAAGAATCTAAATTGGAAATTTTAGAATCAAGCAAATATTATAAATCTGCCCCAATGTTCTTAGTTACGAACAATAAAGCTGGTATATCCATAGAAAATTGTCAGTTTAAATTTGGCTCTAATACATTTGTAAGTGTAAAGGCAACAGACGAATGGGGTGTAAAAGGTTCAAATATTGGAGACACAACAGTACAACTGACTGACCAAATTATAGAAGGAGATTTCTTAGTTGACGCTGAATCAACTTTACATATAATACTAAAAAATTCTCATATAATAGGAAAAATTAATCCAAGTAACACTGTAAAGACTCTTTCTATTCAAGTTGACAAAGATTCATCTATAACAATAACAGGAGATTCATACTGCAGTTTGTTAACTAACGAAATACAAGATGGATCCAATCTCATTAATGGAAGTTACTCATGGCATATAGGAGTAACCCCTAATACTGGCTCGGCTCAAGGATTTTTCAATAAGAATTTGATGATAATAGGATTAAATTTAATTTTAAGTCTTTTATTATTATAATGGTAATAAATAATAAATTAAATAAATAAATTTATATGACAATTAATTTTATTTAAATATTCTTATTCAAAATACTAATTTATTCAATATTCATATCAATATTTTCATTTGTTAGATGTTATTAGAGGTATTATTTATTTGTGGGCTTATTCTAATAATATTACCAGGATTACAATTTATAGTATCTATTATGTTTATTCTATTTATATTATTGTTTACCATTTTTATTATCTAAATTAATATCATCATTAAAATTAATAATATTATTAC
>JAFXXC010000060.1 GCA_017542485.1 Acholeplasmatales bacterium | reverse complement strand
AAGAAACAATAAATAATCTTTTAATTTTGCATACCTCGTTTTAAAACCTATCAAGCATAGGTTCTTTTGTGTTTTTCCTTATATGTCTTAATATCTGAAAATTTATTTATTTTCATCTATTGACATATTACCGGTATGCTCTATAAATATTATATCAAATTATCACTAAAATATAAATTATTTATGCTTTCTATTTGAAACTACATTTAATACAATAAAGATAGAAATAAATAATACAATTGATAATATCATTACTAAATATTTACCAACTTCTGATACTAAATTATCAAAAAAGTAATAACGTGCATCAATTGATTCAGTTATTCCATCAATTACGTTTGCTGGTGTTCCTATTTTCTCTAATTCCCTCATAGGTCCTGCAATCATATGAGATTTAATTAAGCTTGTACCATAAGTTCCTGGTAAAAAACTAATAATATTTCTTAATCCCTTACTAAATTGAGATAAAGGCATATAAGCACCACATATAAAACCATAAATAGAACTTACAATAGTTCCAACAGCTGATGCTGCACCATTAGTTTTACAAAAATAACCAATCAAACATGATAAGCTTGTACCAAATAACGTTAATAAAACAACATCTAAAATTGTCTTAAGAATATCAGAAAAAGACATATAAAAGCCTTGTGTTGCTAAATATATTAAACATAGCACCAACGCAGATAATGTAATCATCAAAGTAGATATGGCACTTGAAATAAAATATGCTATTGATAGCTTTGATTTTTTTATTGGTGTTACAGTTAAATCATATATTCTTTCATTTGCTTTATCTGTAATCATAATTAAATTTGAACAAAAGGCTATTGTTACACAAGATACTGCAAGTAAACTTGATATCAACTGGCTTGCAACAACAGAATTTATTATCGTTTCATCTATAGTAAAATCAGCTGGTATATTTGAAATGAATGAATCCTTATATACTTTAGCTAAGAATGTAGCGTATAGTACAAGTAAAATTAAAGGTGTAATTAATGAAGAAAAGAATAATCCTTTATCTTTAAAATATAATTTTAAATTTCTTTTAACTAATTCAAATAAAACAACCATAACTACTCCTCCAACTCATAACCTGTTACAGTTAAGAATACATCATCCATTTTACCTTTTGTTATTTCATAATCCTTAAATTTATCTGGATATTTCATAACTAACTCTGTTGCTACTTCTGTATTTGGAATTTTAATTCTATAACCATTTCTTATCTTAGTCATTGGATAACCGAAATCAAATATTTCGTCAGTATTATAAAAAGTAATATAGTCAGAACTATATTTATTCTTTAAATCGTGTGGTGTTCCTTCTGCCGCTATAACACCTTTATTTAAAATTAAAACATAATCACTTTCTGCAGCCTCTTCCATATAATGAGTAGTTAAAAATACTGTTAATTCTTTTTCAATTCTCATTTTGTTTATTACTTGCCAAATCATCTTTCTTGTTTGGGGATCTAAACCAGTTGTTGGTTCATCCAATATCAATATTTCAGGATCATGTACTAATGCTCTAGCAATATCAACCCTTCTTCTTTGACCACCTGATAATTTATTAATAGGACGCTTTAATATATCCTTTAAATCTAATAATTCATTTAAATATTCAAGTCTTTTCTTAAATTTTTCACCAGTAATATTATATAGTGCTGCTCTACTTTTTAAATTATCATATGCAGATAGCACCAAATCTAAATGTGAAAATTGGAATACTACTCCAATTTTACTAGTTATCTTTTTTATATCGCTATCTACATCTAAACCATTAATAATAACTTTTCCACTATCTTTTTTTAATGTTCCAGACATAATTGATATAGTAGTAGATTTACCAGCGCCATTAACACCTAAAAAAGAAAAGAATTCTCCTTTTTTTACTCTGAATGTAATATCATTAACAGCTTTAAGATCTCCAAAGCTTTTATTAAGATGTTCAATCTCAATAATATTCATCTTATTCTCCCTCCAAACTACAACTATTATTATAACCAAGAATTAAAAGAAAACTAGTCTTTGACAACTATTATATACATAATGTAAACCAAAATTTACAAATACGTAAAAAAAGGAGACAAAGTCTCCTTAATTATTATTAGAATCCGAAATACTTCTTAGCGTTATTGTAGCAAATATCTTCTACAATCTTACCTAATGTATCTAATTCAGATAGAGGATATTGTCCTGATTCAACTAAATTACCTAACATTTGGCACAATAAACGTCTATAGTATTCATGACGAGGATAAGCTAAGAAACTACGGGAGTCAGTTAACATACCTACAGTTTGAGAAATGATAGCAACTTGCATCATAGTCTCCATATTTTGTCTCATACCATCTTGTTGATCTAAGAACCACCAAGCAGTACCAACTTGAACACGGTTTTGAATACCTTCCTTTTGGAAGCATCCTGCTAATACCATTAATGCATAATTATCACGTGGATTTAAGCAATATAAAATTGTCTTAGGAAGAGAGTCACATGCATCTAATGCACCTAATAATGCAGATAATTTTTCCATATATACTGCATCTTCAATAGCATCGAAACCAGTATCTGGTCCAATCTTCTTAAGCATAGACTTAGAGTTATTTCTTAATGCACCAATATGATATTGTTGTGTCCAACCATGCTTTGTATATTCCTTACCTAAGAATACTAAAATATAACCCTTATATTTATCTTGCTCTTCAATAGAGATAGGCTCATTCTTTAAACCTTTTTGGAAAATAGCTTCTACTTCATCTTCTGTTGCAGGAGCGTAGCATAATACGTCAAGTGCATGGTCAGATAATCTAGAACCCATTTCATGGAAGAAATCAATTCTTTCAGCTAATGCCTTACATAATAATTTAACAGAATTAATTTCATAACCAACAACCTTAGATAATTGGCTAACCCAAGCGCCAAACCAATCAAGTTCAACATTAATTGCCTTGTCTGGACGGAATGCAGGTCTAACCTTAACTTTTAATGTCTTATCAGCGTTCATTTGCTTATGGAAGTGTAAATCATCAACTGGATCGTCAGTTGTACATACTGTATCAACATTAAATTTATATAACATTTCTCTTGCAGATAAAGTCTCTAATTTCTTATTAGCTTCATCCCAAATCTTCTTTGCATTCTTTGCATTAATAATATCATTAATACCAAAATATCTTCTTAATTCTAGATGACTCCAGTGATATAGAGGATTACCTACAAAATAAGGCATAGATTCACAGAATTGGAAATACTTTTGATAGTCTGATTCTTCAAGTGACTTACCAGGGATATTTCCAGAAATAGAATCTTCTTGATAACCTCTTGCACGTAGTGCTCTCCACTTATAGTGATCTCCATATCTATCACCAGCACCTAACCAAGCCTCAGCTAAATTTCTAAAATGCTTATCTTCAGCAATTTCCTTTGGTTGTAAATGACAGTGATAGTCAATAATTGGCATCTTTTCTGCATGCTCGTGATATAACTTCTTAGCTGTTTCAGTTGTAAGTAAGAAGTCCTTGTCCATAAAATCTTTCATATTTTTTCTCCTTAAATTCCTTTTTTATAACATTACTCCATCTTTGAAGATAGAAATTTCTCTGAAGTTGTTTTCTTCATTCTTTGCTAGCTTCTTTCCTGAAGCAACATCACAAACTAAATCAATGAAATCCTCTAATAATTGATCCATATTTTTCTTATCAACTAAGTCACCTGCATTGTAATCAATCCAGTTAGCTTTATGAGTAGCAAGATCTGTATTAGTAGCAATCTTCATTGTAGGAACAAATGTACCAAATGGTGTTCCTCTACCAGTTGTAAATAATACCATTTGTACTCCAGCAGCGGCTAATGTAGTACATGCACATAGGTCATTTCCTGGTGTAGAGATTAAATTTAATCCCTTTTCTTTAATCATTCCACCCATTGGGATAACACCCATAACTTTAGATGCTCCACCCTTTTGAGTACAGCCTAAAGACTTATCCTCTAGAGTTGTAATACCACCAGCTTTATTACCTGGAGATGGGTTATCATAAATAACCTGATGATGATTTTTAAAATAAATTTTAAAATCATTAATTAATTTGACAATTTCATCAAATGTAGCTTCATCCTTTGCACGAGCCATTAATAATTGCTCTGCACCGAACATTTCTGGTACTTCACCTAATACTGTAGTACCACCATTGATTGATAAGTAATCAGAAAGTCTTCCTAATAATGGGTTAGCAGTAATACCACTCATACCATCAGATCCACCACACTTAAGACCAATCTTTAAATCAGAAAGTGGACGTTTTACTCTCTTATCGTTCTTCATTACATCATAAAGCTCTTTAAGTAGCTTTACACCTTCTTCAATTTCATCTTCTGCTTCTTGTGAAACTAAGAATCTTGTACGTTCCTTATCATATCTATCACCTAAAGTTTCAATAAATTTAGGCATTTGATTTTCTTCACAACCTAATCCTAATACTAAAACACCACCAGCATTTGGATGTAATGTCATATCAGTTAAGATTGTACGTGTCATATCTAGGTCACCACCCATCTGGCTACAGCCAAATGGATGATTAAATGTAAATACACCATCAATTGCTGATGTATCATATCTTTTCTTAAATTCTTCAATAATTCTATGAGCATTACCAGAAATACAACCTACAGTTTGAACAATCCATAGTTCATTTCTAATACCAAAAGAACCATTCTTTCTAGGATATAAATTAACAGTTCTCTTCTTGTCAACATATCCTAATACCTGTGGATAATTTGGCTCATATTTATAGGTGATAACATCATCTAGATTAGTAGCAACATTTTGAGTATGTACATGTTCACCAACTTTAATATCAGCAGTGGCATGACCAATAGGGCAACCATACTTTATGATGTTTTCTCCTTTTTTAATTTCCTTTAAAGCGACTTTATGTGCTCTTGGAATTGGACTTAATAATGTAACACCTTCAACGACTTCTCCAGCCTTATGCTCACGAAGACATACAGCGACATTATCAAGTGGGTTAATAATGATATAATCCTTCACTTTATCACCTATCCTGTTTTAATTTTTATAATTTTAATTAGTCAACAATTTCCTTAATAGCTCCACGGATTCCCTTAGCTAAAATAGCCTCCATAGATGCAGTTACATATTCATTAACACCATCAAATGAGTTTAAGTCAACTCCCCAATGATCCTTAAATCCTAATACAGCAGTTACAACTGCATTAGCATTCTTATCCTTATCATATTGTGCCCATAAACCATTTAATAAATCTAACCATGCAGTATTAGTATCAGATATTTCAATCTTATTTCCATCTGATAATCTAACACCCTTGTAGAATACCATTAATGCAGCTAATGAGAATAATGCATGCTTAGGTAATGTATTTAAATTTTGAATATTTTGAAGTACTGAAGGTAAAACTCTTTCCTTATATTTTGTAGATGAATTTAATGCAATTGACATTAATAGGTGATGAACATATGGATTCATATATCTTTCTAATACTGAATTAGAATATGCAACCATTTGATCTCTTGGAATATCAATTGTTGGAATTACTTCATCAAAGATAAATTCTTTTACGAACTTACCAAGTTGTGCATCTTCAATAGTTTCCTTAACTGCATCAATACCAGCTAAATAAGAAACTGGAACTAATGTAGTATGGCTACCATTTAAAATCTTAACCTTTCTTTGCTTATAAGGAACAATTGAATCAACATATAAAACATTTAAGTTAGCAGCTTCAGTTCCTAAGAACTTCTTTAATGCTTCAAGATTTGCTTTAGCAACCTTTTGATCAGCTACAGTTTGAGCATCAATACACCATAAATGGAATATTTCACCAACAACCATATTTTGATCTTGATAACCTAAATCTAATTGGAATTGTTCAGCATCATTTCTTGGATAACCTGGAACGATTCTATCAACTAATGTGTTGAAATATTTATTATCATTTTCAACATAGTTAATAAACTTAGCATCAAAGCCAATGTGCTTTGCAAGTTTTACCATAACTTCTTTTAAAGTAGCTCCATTGTGATCAATTAATTCACAAGGTACAATAAATAAGCCCTTCTTACCAGCATCATATCTAGCCTTTAATAAAGCTAATAATTTACCAGGATAAGAATTTGGACACTTAGAGAAATCAGTATCATTTTCATCATAAGCGATACCAGCCTCTGTTGTATTTGAAATAACACATTGTAAATCATCAGATACAGCATATTCTAAGAATTTCTTATAATCAGAATATGGATTAAATGCATCTTGAATAGTCTTGATTACTTCATGTTGTCTTACAGCCTTACCATCTTGTAAACCTTGTAAGTATAAAGTATATAGACAATCAGCCTCTGCTAATTCTTTTACTCTACCAAATTGTTCAATTGGTTGTACAACAGCAACACCACCATCAAATGAACCAGCCTTGTTTGCTGAATTAATAATCCAGTCAACAAATGCACGAAGGAAATTTCCTTCACCAAATTGTAATACCTTTACTGGTCTAACTTCTTTTTTATTTACCTCATTAATTAAAGGTAAGTTTTTAACTTCCATAATAATTTTTACCTCCATAAGCACCCTTTTGTCTTAAGTGCATTTTAATATACCATAATTTTATCACTTTATTATTGTCTAGTCAATTCTAAAAGAAAATAGTGAATTTTATAAAAGAAAAAAGATGTTAAAACATCTTTATTCTTATATCCTATTATTTATGATAAGTCTCGTTGTTATTTATCTTAAATGCTCTATATATTTGTTCAAGTAAGATTACTTTACATAATTTGTGTGGAAATGTCATTTTTGAAATACATAACCTATAATCACATTGATTTAAAACTTCACTAGAAATGCCTAATGACCCTCCAATAATAAATGTAATATTTGATGAATTATAAGTGGCAATTTCATCAATTTTAGCTGCTAATTCCTCACTAGATATAAGTTTACCCTTTAAATCTAATGCTATTTTATAACTATCATTATCAATTGCCTCTAATATTTTCTTTCCTTCCTTATTTTTTATTATTTCGATATCCTTATCACTAGGATTATTTGCAATAGGTAAATCATCAATTGTAATATGTACTATTTTAGTATATTTTGTCAATCTTTTTGAGTATTCTTCTATGGCATCTATGAAATATTTTTCTTTAATATTTCCAACACTTAAAATAGTTATTTTCATATATCAAATTCCTCTGTTGCACGTCTTGTTAATATTACAAAAGTAATATTATCATAATTAATACCATATCCATCCAAAACTCTTTTTCTAGTCATTTCAATTATAGGTGATAAATTGCATTCTTCAGACACATGTGCATGCATAACTAACTTAGTATTATCACCAATTAAATTTGCTAAAGTAACCATAGAATTTTCATTAGATAAATGACCATGATCAGATAAAATTCTTATTTTTAGATGATATGGTCTAGTAGAATGAAGTAACATATCAGGATCATGATTTGATTCTAAAATATAACAATCACAATTGTTTAAAACTTTATTTAAATCTTGATGAACATAGCCTGTATCTGTAATATAACAAATTCTTTTTTCTTCTGATTCAAATAAAAACCCAATAGGCTCCATAGCATCATGAAATATTGGTAATACTTGTACAGAAAAATCATCTATAACATATTTAGGATAAAAAATACTATCTTCCATTCTTTGAATAACTATAATAGAGTTATTTGATAACCTATTATTAATTATTTCACATTCATTATTTTTCTTTTCCTTATAATATTGTCTATAAATTGCATCTAAAGTTCCCTTGCTGATATATATTTTTATATTGCTTTGTTTAAGCATTTGAGGAAAGCTTTTTATATGATCAATATGCTCATGTGTAATAAACAAATAATTGATATCAACCAATGATAAACCATATTTACTTAAATTGTCATTTATTGCTTTTTTTGTTATTCCACAATCTATTAATATATTTCTATTTTTTGTTCTAATAAGCGTAGCATTACCACTAGAACCACTCGCAAATACAACTATTTTCATTTCAAAAAACCTCTACAAAAATTATATCACAAAGAATGAAAAAATCCATATTATCTTATAAAGATAAATAGCTAAAATTAAATTAATGTTTTCGTTGCATTTTAATTTCATTAATGGTATGATATTATTTGATTAATTTTAATTTGAAAAGGAGTATTATATCAAATGAGTTTAAATGGTAAAAATACACGTAGAGCTTTGACCCTAGCAGCTTCTGGCGTGTTACTAATAGCCTTATCATCTTGCTCAGGAGCATCTAATAATTACGGTGGTCTTACTGATGAAGTATATGCTAAAACGGGCGACTACACAGTAACTGAAAAAGAATTATGGGATGAACTTAAGTGGAATAGTAAGGATGTATTAACAACACAAATTGATAATGTTATTGTTAATAAATTTACAAACAATATCAGTCTTGTGATGAGTTCAAAATATGAAAATTTATCTGACGATGATAAAACTAATCTTAGTGTTACTTCTGAGGATGAATTCAAAAAATTAAAAACAAAATATGAAGATAGACTTGTAGATTATGTTATTCAAGATATTTACAATTTTAACTTCAGCAATAAAACATATGAAGATAACTTTGATTCTTTAACAGATAACAACAAGAAAAAAAGTGAATACACATATATTGATGAAGTTTATAGTAACTATAAGATTACTAAGGTTGGAAACTATGATTTAAATAACTTAGTTTCTATTGAAAATCCTTATGAATCTAAAGAAACATATTTACAAATAGCTACTGACGATATTTTAAAACAAGTATATTATCCATTATACGCTAGGGAATTATTCGCATTATCAAAAAAGAATGAAGAGGTATCTGAGGCAGATACTGATGATACTGATGAAGATGATGATAAATGGGGTTATTATTCAACTTTAAATTATATATCTGCATTTAAGTCTGAATACACTAATACATATAATGTGAATGCAATTATGATTAGATTCACAAGTGAAACAGAATTCACTAACACACTTCGTGCATTCGGAATTAAATTATTCAACAATAAATATTACTATATTAAGGATAAGAAAGATAATATGTCTTACCAAGAATATATAGACTATTATGATGACTTTTCTAATTCTTCTTTAAATGCAGAACATAATGTAATAACTATTAGTGATGAAGATATGTTAGAAATCTTTGTTCAACTATATAACTATACATATGGTGGTTATAGAGATTTACTTTCTACAAGTAATTCAAATTATGACATTAATAGTTATGACTTAAACACATTAAGAAAATTAACAAATAAAATAATTGATGAGTATGGTGCTAATGAAGGATATTACAAAAACGGCGTTAATTATCTAATTGAAAATTTTGGAAAAGATGCCAATAAAGATAATGATACAAAAGTAATCTATACTTCAAAAGAATTAAATAAGATTTCAGCAAATATTAAAACATTAGTTTATGAAACATTAACTGAAACTAAACCTTATTCTACTTCTACTACATCTGTTAATGAAGGATATTATATAGCATATAAATTAGGAAAAGATTTAACTACTTCTAAAAATAAAAACTACGAAGAATTTTATAATAAAGATAAAACAGATTACGAAATACTAGAATTCATTAAAAAGGATGATAGCTTAAAAAATAACCTTGAACAATTCCTTATTAATGAAGATTTATCAGATTCATTAATTTCTACTCGTATGACAACTGAATTAGATGAGGTAAAAGTTAAAATCTATAATGAAGCATGTGAAATTTCATATTTAATTTCTAATTCAACATATTCTAAAACAATAGGTTCAAACAGTAACAAGAATGTTTTAGCAGTAATTGAATATAATGATGTAAAATATAATTTAAATATTAAAGCAGATAGCAATGATGCAAATTCAATCAAAATTGCAGGTACAGATAAACCATTCGGTGTTTATGACTATCTTGAACAATCTAGTGGTTCTTTAATAGCTATTGATATATTATCTAAAAAGATAATTAAAGATACAAAAGCATATGAAGAAACAAATAAAGATAGAAGCGATTATGAAAAATATTTACAACTTATGTTATTAAATTTCCAAAATGATGGTTATTCAAGCAGTAACTATCCTTCAACAATTGGTAAATATAATTTCTTAATGATGTATTTCCATTCTGCTGATGTTGATACTATTATAGATAATTACTATAGAGTACAATTTGCATCAAGCAAACTATTAACTAACTATGCAAGTGATGAATTAGCTGAATTCTTAATGAATTATACTGATCAAGCTTATGACAAATACTTCTCTTTAACATCAACTAGATTATTAGTTTATTTCGATGGTGATGAGGATGGAGAAGCTGATGATGTTGAGGATTGGAAAAATAAAGAAGTAACAAATTGGAAGAAAATTGATGGTACAACTGGTACTGTAACATTTGAATATGTTTGTAAACAATTAGTATTAGATATTTACAATAAGCTTTCTTCTTCAACAGCTGATCATTCAACTCAATTAACATCATTAGTTGAAGAATTCAACAAAACTGCAAAATTCCAATACGAAGAAAACCCAATTCTATCAGAAAATGTTTGGTCAAAATATCGTCATTTAGGATTAATTTTAAAGACTGAAGAAATTACAGCTACTAACTCAACAACTGATATTGATTTTAATATTAAGAGTAGATTATATGATTATGCTAGAGGTCATAACGATGACAATACTAAAACATATCAATTTTATATAAATTCTACTGCTCCATCATTATATATGGAAATGTTAACAACTGATTCTGTTTCAACAAGCAATAATGATATCGTTGAGACAAATGATGGTTATAATTTATTATTAGTAACAAAAGGTACAAGTACACCAAGTGCTAAATTTGAATCAAAAGATGACAATGTTAGCTTATTAAAAGATATCGTAATTAAATATAATGAAAAATATACTACAATTACTGATGTTTATAACGACAATGATAAATTAAACAAAAATCAAGTTAAATTATATGTTCTTGATAACAATGTAAACGGAAGTTCAACTTTATCACCTGAAGCAATTTCTTCTGCTATTTCTACATTCTTAGCTCCTGCTGTATCAAGATATACAGCATCAGAAACTCAAAGAATTATTCTATTGAGCTTTATTAGAACTAAGACAGGACAAAGTGAAACTGTTGAATATTATGATGTTATAAAATTCACAAAAGATGGTTATAATGGAGCTGATGGTGAATTAGATAAAATTATTAAAATCAACCAAAACTCTGCAGATGATTACTTATTTGTTTATAACGATATAACAAAAACATCTAATTTATATCCTGATTGGTGGGAAAATATTAAAACTATTGTTAATAAATTCTTACAAAAGGAGGGAGAATAATGAAAAAGAAACTTATTGCTCTTACTTCTTTATTTGGACTAGCTGCCATTACATTAACTTCTTGTGGTGGTTCTACTAGAAATGTTACTACTCCTACTGGAAATCTAAAAATGGATGATGTAGTAGCAACTGCATTAGATAATCAATATTCTATTTCAAATAAGACTTTCTATAATAGATTAAGATATAATTCAAATAATATTTTCAACAATCAAATAAAGAAAGCTATTTTCTCTAAAGAATTAGCTGCTATTAATGAATTATTCAAAGCAAATAGTTTAACTGATTTATCACAAACAACTAAAGATTTAATTGTTCCTACAAAAGATAATGCTAAATTATTTGAATTAACTGGTACTGAATTATTGTCAAAAGAGACAATAAAGGCTGGTTGTACAAATAATTACGATGTAATTAAATTAACATTAATGAATTATGTTAATTCTACTCTTTCAACTAATATCTTCTCTAGTCAAGATAGTGATACTATAAAGAAGAAGACTGATAATGAAAGAGAAAAAGCTATTAAAACATATTTAATAAATTCTCAAAGAAAAGGAATTAACTTAACTAAAGAAGATTTAGAATTCACATATCCAGCTGATGATGCTTCATATAAAATTATTTCATTTAATAATGATAAATTGAAAGGAGATAAGCTTGCTAAGGTTATTGAACAAATTCTTCTTCCTGAAGCTGAAAAATTAAGCAGTCAAAATGCATTATACCAAATTGCAGATTTAGAATATGTTAAAGCATATGACGCTGATGCAGATGATGTTGAAACTAAAAACTCAAATTATATTTTCAAAGATAGTTCTATAGAATCAACATATGAATCATCATATCAAACATTTGGTACTTATCATGCTATAATTATTCAATTTAATTCAAGAAAAGATGCAATTGATACTATTCAATCATTAAAAACTAATGATGGCATTAATTTTGCCAATTTAGAAGATGCAGAAAAAGCAAAGGATGCATATTTAAAGTTATACAATAAATACTATTCATATAATACAAGTGATTCAATCAATGATGAAAGATTTGAATATACTGTAAATGAAGTAAAAAATGGATTCTCTGATTTATCTGATGGTGTAAAAGAATTAATTCAAACAACTTTAGAAGATGATGATTATTTAACTGAGCCACGTAATATTAATAACAAATATGTAATGGCTATCCGTTTTGATACTAAATATGATGTTAGTGGTAATAATGAAGAAACAAAATATAGCGAATTAAAGACAAAAGAAGCTTTATATAAGGAATATTTAGTTAAAATCAAATATAACTCTTTGGTTGCTAATGCTTCTTCTTACGAAAATACAAATTTAAAATCTATTATTTACAATCGTTCAAATAATGATTCTACAGAAGATGATATCTATATTTATGATCCATTCTTTGAAAACAAATTCTATGGATCATATTCTACTGACTATAATTTAATAGATAGTTCAAAATTCAATAATGATTTAATATTCTCTATTGATGATTATAAATACTCAGTTGCTGATTTTTATAATGAAGCATCATTAGAATATTCAAATACTATCCTAACTAATTATTTTGAATTAGAATATGCTTACAAATATTACGATGAATTTATTGATACTGATACACATGATTCAAATGTTGAAGCATTAGAAACAGCAATATCAGATTTCCAAAGTGGTAAAAATTCAACATTTGGTAAAGAAATAGGATTAGAAACATTCTTATTATCTTCATATGGTTATACTACTAAAGATGATGTAATTAAATATTATTATGATGCAGCATCATGCTTATCAAGTTATACATCTAAAAAAGTATTTACTGATTGGGCTATAGACAATGGTGAAGGTGCATATAAATATGATACTAAATTAGAAACAAGTGGCATATTATTTAATTTATTAAATGAAGGTAATTCACAATATACTGATTTATTTGATATTAATTTAGATCACTTCTTAATTAATATTGATGATGATGGTGATGGTTCTGCTGATGATCCTGATGAATTTATTAAAAATATGACAGAACAAGAAAAGACTGATTTCCAAAACGCTGTTGTTGAATTAGCTAGAGCTTTATATACTGAAGCTACTTATTCTAAATATGAAGGAAACTCATTATATAAGATTTTAACATATATTAAATCACAATATGAAAATGGTGAGAAATTAAAATCTGATGATTCTAAATCTTGGGATGATTATAAAAAGTATAATTTCTTGATTACAGTTGAGCAATTAGCATCAAGTGGAGATATAACTCAAAGTTCTGTTTCTAATTTCGTTAAGCCTTTTGCTAATTATGTAAAGGGAGTTTACAAATCTTGTGTTGATAACAACGTATCAACTAAATATGAAAATGGTCAATTCTATTACTATAACACAGCAACTAAGACTGGTAATATAATAACATCTGCTGATGATATTACTACTGATACATTATGTAAAACAGTATATGGTTACCATGTATTAATTTTAAATAGTTATAGTAAAGCAAGCGAAACTAAATATACTGAAAGTGATGACTCTTCAGGAGTACAATCAAAGATTCAATTGTTAATCAAAGAAAACACTGATGATTCAAGTAAGAATATATATGTAACATTGAATTCATATAACGAGGATAAAAATAAAGTATCATTTAATCAGTTCTTCATCTATTACATTCAAAAGGCTAATGGTGTAGAATCTTCATTATCAAGTAATATTTCAAGTTTATTATCAAGTATGTATGATGATGTTATCTCAACATATACTTCTAATAATTTCCAAACATTCTTATTATTAAAGAAATTAAATATTACATCAACTAATGAATCAATCAAAACTATTCTAACTAATGAAACTAATTATTATGCTAATTTAGTATGTGATTATGCTGATAGTGCTGATGTAAATAATGATGGTAATATTTATTACAATTGGGTATTTGGTAATTTAGATTGGAATAGACCAGAAAAGTAATAAAACATAAAATATCCAGGTGAAAACTTGGATATTTTTGCTAAATTACCTTTTCGCAACCAATAGTTGCGTAAATGAAAACTCAAGTTGATAGCACGCAACTAACTAAATTTATATAATGTAGATGTAAATTTGAGGAGGAAAAGAAAATGAATATTGAGATTGCAAACAGATTATTAGAATTAAGAAAAAAGAGCGGATTAAGTCAAGATGAATTAGCTTCAAAGCTTGGTATATCTAGACAAAGTGTATCTAAATGGGAAAGAGCTGAAGCTTCTCCTGATACAGATAATTTAATTTGCTTAGCTAAAATATATGGAGTATCATTAGATGAATTATTATCAAGTGATCAAACTGTAGATGAAATAGCAAATGAAAAGAAAGAGGAGACAAAAGATAATAATTCTACTACTGTTACATTAACTGATGATGAAGGTCAAACAGTTAAAATTGAAGGTGGACATATATCTTTTGTTAATAAAGATGGTAGTGAAGAGAAATTTGATAAGAAACAACATATAATATTAAGTATTATTGATATTATAATATTAGCTTTAACATTAACTCGTTATTTAGTTTGGTCATTAGTATTTAATAAATGGGAAGTATCTTGGGTATTATGGGTATTAATGCCTGCAGTAATGAGTATTCCTGAAGCTATCATGAAAAAACAAGCATCTAAATTTGTATATCCTTGTTTCATTTCAGCTTTATACTTATTCTTAGGTATGCAGTTTAATTTATGGCATCCATATTGGTTCTTATTTATAACTATACCATTTTACTATATGATTACTGATATGATTGAAAAATTATATATTAAAGATAAAGATTGTTGTGAAAAAGAAAAGAAGGATTAATTTCCTTCTTCTTTAGGAGATTCATCTTGAATCTCCTTTTTATTTTTCTTTAATTTATTAAATAAAGATTCTTCTTCGTAATATTCTCCGCTTTCCTTCTTTTCATTCTTAATTTCCCAATGGATTAAGAAGGCTAAAATGGCTCTTAAAACGATTATTACACCTAAGATGATTAATTCGTTCATCTCTCTTACAACAACTGTTTTAAGTATCTCAGCACCCATCTTAAATTCAAGACCTAAAGCAAGTGCATTACCTAAATCTATTTTAATATTATGTTTTAATTTTTTAATTCCATTTTTAAAATAATTATAAAATGCTTTAAAGCCACCAATTGTTATAATTATTATACCAAATATTTCTAGTATGAAGGCTATTATCATAGCTACATAGCCAATACCATCTTCGAAATTAGTGGCAAATGTTTTCAATCCTTCTAACATAAAATCACTACCTATACTAAATTAATTATAGTATTTTTTAATATAATAATCAATTATTCTTTAATTAATGATAATCCTAATCTATGCTTTGTATAATCTATATCTATAACATAAGCATGTACATTATCACCAACTGATAATATATCAGATGGGTGATTTATTCTCTTATTTGACATTTTAGATATATGAATTAATCCATCATATTTAACTCCACAATCAACAAAAGCACCAAAGTCTACTACATTTCTTACTACACCATCAAGTTCATCGCCAACCTTAATGTCTTCAAAATGCATTATATCGCTTCTTAATTTTAATCCATCATAACTATCTCTAATATCTCTTAAAGGAGAAATAAAGGCATCTAGAATATCATTTAGAGTATACATATCTATATCTAATTCTTTAGATATTTTATTTCTATCTAATTCTTGTATTTTTTGCTTTATTTCTTCTGTTCCTAATGAATTAGCATCTAATCCCATTATAGATAATAGCTTATATGCTTTATCATAACTTTCTGGATGAATTGGAGTCATATCTAGTTTATCCTTAGCATCAATTATTCTTAAGAAACCTACACATTGTTCATATGTTTTAGGACCTAATTTAGAAACATCTTTTAATTCATCTCTTGATTTAAATCCATTATGTTTTTCTCTATATGATACTATATTTTTACTTATAGCTTTTGTTAATCCAGATACATATGATAATAGTGATACTGAGGCAGTATTAAGGTTAACACCAACCTTATTTACTGCGTCCTCAACAACATCATCAAGGCTCTTTGATAGTTTTGATTGTGTTACATCATGTTGATATTGACCTACACCAATTGATTTAGGGTCTATTTTTACAAGCTCTGCAAGTGGGTCTTGTATACGTCTAGCAATAGATATAGCACTACGCTTTTCTACAGTTAAATCAGGGAATTCTTCTATTGCAACATCTGAAGCAGAATAAACAGAGGCACCTGCTTCACTTACCATTACATATTTTGAATCTAATTTATTTTCTTTAATTACTTCTGCTATAAAAGCTTCTGTTTCTCTACCTGCAGTACCATTACCTATAGCAATAATTTCTACTTTATAATTCTTAATTAATTCAACTATTTTCTTTTTTGATTCATTAACTAATCTTGGATCAGCAACATAATCCTTATGTTTTTCATTAGGATAAATAACACCAATTTCTAATACTTGACTTTGAGGTGATATAACAGCAAGCTTACATCCTGTTCTAAATGCAGGGTCAACTCCTAATACTGTTTTACCCTTCATTGCTGGTTGTAATAATAAATTTTTTAAATTAAGTGCAAAAATATGAATAGCTTGTTCTTCACTTTTTTCAGTTAAAATACTTCTTATTTCTCTTTCTATTGATGGAGAAATTAATCTTTTATATGAATCATTAATAGAGTCAATTAATTCATCCTTAAATAGTGAATCCCTATTTTTAGTTACATGATATTTTAAGTATTCAATATCACGTTCAGGCTGTAATGTTACACTTACACTAATTACATTTTCATCCTCAGCTCTATTTATAGCAAGAACTCTATGTGGTTTAATTCTACCTACTGATTCTTTAGAATCATAATAATTAGCATATTTTTCCATCTCGTCTACTGCATCTTTTTTCTTTTTACAAGCAATAGTACCATATTGTAATGCCTTATCTCTAATATATTTTCTATATTCTGCGTTATCTGATATTCTTTCCGCTACAATATATTTAGCGCCTTGTACTGCATCATCATATGTTTTAACATTTTCATTAATGAATTTATTAACATATTCTTCTTTAGTGCCTCTTGTATATAATTTCATCATTATATCAGCTAATGGCTCTAATCCATTTTTAATAGCCTCTGTAGCTTTAGTTTTCTTCTTTTCTTTATAAGGTCTATATAAATCTTCAACATCAATTAGTTTAGTAGCATTCATAATTGAATCTTTTAATTCATCAGTTAATAAACCTTTTTCTTCAATTAATCTAATGCAATCATTTTTTCTTTTTTCAAGATTTACTCCATATGTATAGCAATCATTTATTTTTCTAATTGCCTCTTCATCAAGTCCACCTGTAGCCTCTTTACGATATCTTGCAATAAAAGCAACTGTTTTTTCATCAGCAAGCATTTCAAGTACTGCTTTAACTTGTGACTCTTTAATACTTAATTCATCGCATATTGAAATAATTACATTTTCACTCAATTCCATTTTTTCTTCTCCTTATTTAAAATGAGGCCCGTAAGGCCTCATATTTTTATTATTCAACAACAAAGTTCTTCTTCATTAAGTTAACTGAATTATTAATTGATGTTTGTGCAATTTCAGTATTCTTTGTACTATAAATTAGTTTATTACCCTTTTCAGTAGAATCAGCCTTTTTATCAGCATATTTTCTTAATCCATCTAATTCATATAGGAAGAATAATGATGAATTAGTACTATCATCAGAACCTCCAAAATTGCTATCAGCGAAGATTGAAAGATTGTCATCAACTGATGTATCAACTATATATAAAGCAGCTTTTTCTGAGCTTGTCTTATTGAACTGATCAATTTCATATTGTAAATATACGAATTGATAGAATAATTTATTGTAATCATCAATTGTAGATGTAGAAATGTAATTTTCATCAGTTGTTTCTAAACCAGAATTCATTGTAGCATCAGCATAGAATGTTGATAAATCTGTAGCAAATACAAATAAATAATCAATATATGTTTCATTTGTATTACCTTCAAGGTTAGTATGCATTACTACACCTTCGTAGCTACATTTTGTAAATTTAACTTCAGTATTATTAGTTTTTTCACTAGACATCTTCAAATCTGATTTACCACCAAAATAATCAGGATTTGTTTTAGATGAACTACTTGTTAAATGGATTATTAACCATACTACAAATGTAATAATAGCCGCTGCAGCAACTACACTTGATACAATAATCCAAAACTTTTTATTTTTTAATAAGCCATTTTCTTTCTTTTGTCCTTTAACGGCTTTATTAGATACTTTTTTTCTCTTAATTTGAGCCATAATTTCAACTCCTAATATTAAACTAAAATTCTTAATTATTTTATCATAATTAAGAGTTCGATACAAGTTAATTTTAATGATTAGTATCATTAAGGCTAAAATTGATTAACATAATGTATAAAATTAATTATTAATTGAATTTTAATAATTATAGTTATATAATAACTATGATTTTGGAAAAAGAAAGGAGATTATTATGGAATTAGTTAGAAAGTCAATAAGCAAGTGGATTGTTTCAGCAGTTGTCTTAGTTATCGGTATATTATGTATTGTTGCAGGAGCTGCATCTGGAGAAACTTCAGTTGATGCATATACTGGTATTTCAATGACATTAGGTATTACATTACTTGTAATTGCTGGTTTATCATTATTAGTTGCTTTAATCGCTACAATTTTATCAAGAGGTAAAGTAGCATTCATAACTACTGGTGCTGCAAGTGCTGCAACATTAGCTACTGGTATATTCTTTGTAGTAGATAAGAATTTAGGTTCAACTTTAATTTGGATATTCTTAAATTATGTTCCTTATTTCTTATTATCAGTTGGTGGAATTATCGCTGTTGATGGTATTTTAGTATTAGTATTTGGATTCGCTAATAAAGATTCAAAGAATGCAATAATTACTGCTGTATTTGAATTTATTATGGCTGCAATAGTTATCGTATTAGGTGCATTAATGGTTGGTAATGACCCAGTTATTTCTAAGTCAGCTCAAATCATCATCTTTGGTATAGTATTAATCATTTACTCATTATTATTCTGTGCTTCTACATTATTATTAAATAATAATGGTTTTAACAACAAGAATGAAGCCAAGCCTGATGCAATCGACGCTGAAGTTAAAGATGCTGAATAATTATAAAATTAGAAGCTTTCATAGCTTCTTTTTTTATGCTTATAAGAAGAAAAGATGAATGCTTACGCATCCACCTTATCTTCTTTTTTTATTATAGTTGTTTTCTTATATACTGGTAATTTACCATTATATTTTAATTCTAAATCAACAAACATTAAATCACTAGGATCAATATCATATACATCACTTATTTTCATTATCGTAGATAATCTACAATCTGAATCTTTCACTATTAGATTATGTACTGCTTGACGAGATATACCAAGCAATCTTGATAATTCAGATTGAGTAATTATAGTATTATCTGTTAGATATTTTAAGTTTTTACTAAAATATACTTTTTGCATGTAATCACCTATCCTAAGTATGCCATGGTCCCCAATCATCAATTCCATCATCATATTCATTATCAACTTTTGTAGTTGTTGATGTAATTACGTCATTTTTTGATTCTTCATTTGTCGTAGAAGTTGAATCAGATGATTGAACATCATTTGATGTTGTTTTTTCTGTTGTGTGATTGGTTGATGGATTTATTTGTTCTGATTGAGTGTCATTATTTGTTGAGGGAGTAGTATCTGTTTGTGGTGTTTTATTACAACCAAATAATAAAAGTATGCCGAATGTTGCAATTATAAATAAAACTTTTTTCATGATACCTCCTTTAGTAAAATGGAGTGGAAAAATCCACTCCACAATAAACTATTCTTCTACAAATGGGAAATCTACATTTATACCATTCTCAGTTGCACCACCATTTGATGCATTACAAATATCTTCAATTTCAATTATTTCATCATCGATAATTGGTTTTTCGTATTTCTTCATAATATTCTCCTTTATGCTGTTACTACATTAATAGTTTCACCTACAACTTCAGTTGTAATTGGTGTTCCATCAGATAGTGTAATAGTAAATTTACATTTTAATTCTTGACCATTAAAACTACTAGGAATATTATTTACTGTTAAAACAATATAGTAAGTATTATCAGCTGCAGCTTTACCATTAGTACCAGAAATTGCTGTATATAATGTTGTCTTATCAGCACCAACTACATCTGTTTTACCATCCATAGATAATGTATAATTCCATTTTGTAACTACATCTAATGAACCAACATTCGATAATGTTGCAGCAAATCTAATTGCTGAACCAGTACCTCTTGATTGTGCTTCATTTATAGCAGTTACTTTCGAATACACAGATACTGAAAGTGAATACATATAAACACTATTACTAGTATTTCTATATAATTTTATTGTCTTTACAGCATTAGTTGAATTATATGCTATCATTGTGTAATCTGTCTTCTCAGTTGTTAATGATTGTAAACTAACCCTATCACCTTCAACTGCTAGTTGCGCATTTGCATTAGAACCAGCAAGATTCATTGTTAAAATAGCATAAGAATTACTAGGAATATTAAATTCTAGATAGTTACTATTTCCACCAAAATTTAATCTTTTGCTCTCATAACGTAATTTACCAGTCGCAGTTCTCTTAACAAAGAATTGTGAATCAGTTCCATTTAATTCTAATGTAGTGTCATCACTAAAATCTGATAATGTTACATCGTATGTAACACCTTTTGTAAGAACAACTTGTTCAGAAAATACTGGCCATATTTCAACGTCGCTTGTAATTGTAGTTACATTTACAGTTGTACCACTCTCTGAATCTTTCCAACCTTCAAATTCATAACCTAATTTAGTTAATTTACGAGAGTATGCTGTTCCAGATTTAACACTATCTTCTCCAGTCGTATTATCAACTTTATGATATGTTACTGTATAATATGTTGGTGCAGTTACTGTTACATCATATGATGCTGTTTTAGTTGTTTCTCCATAAGTATAACTTGCAGTGACTGTATAAGTTCCTGCTGATGGATAAGTGTCAGAAACTGATTCATCAGTTTCTTTATTTTTTACTGTAATTGATGCTTTTGATGTTACATCTACACTTGAAGTATCACTATATGTTGCAGTTACAGTCATATTACTAATTGTTGGTAACGCATCTCCAACATTAGCGTTTGTAGAATAATTAGATAAAGCTATTGAATTTAATGTTAATGTTGATTCTACTTGAAGATCAACATATATTTCGAATACATTTATTTCAGATGTACCACCAAAATAATAAGTTCCTGCTGGTAAAACAGTATCGTCACCTAATATAGTACTTACTTTTGAACCTGGGGTAGTAAAAGAACTTAATACTGTTGTGCCATCAGTACCGTACATTTTTGCAGTCATATTCTTACTATTACAAAATACGTTAGCCTTTATAATTGCTGGGCTTGTTGTTGTAAAAGATAATTTACTATCATCTTTTGCTTTTATAAAAACATTTCCACTTGCAACAGCAGAGCCATTTGGAATAATAGAATCTGTAATTGTCACAGATCTTCCACCATCTCCAGTACTTGAAGCGGCAGTAATTGTAATATTATTTTGCGTACCTGTACCAAAATATACTAATTCCAAAGTTGTAGAATCTTTATAAGCATAATAGTTTCCACTACTTGTATATTCTGTTGCGGCTGTAGCCTTAGTACCAGTAACAACAAATAAACCTAATGTTAGGACTGATAAGGCTCCTAACAAAACCTTTTTAAATTTGTTCATTTTTTCTTTTTT
>JAFXXC010000059.1 GCA_017542485.1 Acholeplasmatales bacterium | reverse complement strand
TTTAATAAAGCTAAATATAAATTGATTTCAACAACATTAGAAGTATCACCTTGAGTAATTCCTGTATTAATTCTAAAATAATTATTAACATCAGATGGTTTTTCTCCTGTTCTATAATAACTATGTAAATAATACATAGTGTTATACATTTTTGGCCTTTCTTCAATTGTTTTACCTAGACAATCTTTTACAGATAAATCATTTGAATATTCAGTAGGGTAAGAAGATCCTAATTAGATAAGGTGCTATAAGTTGCTGTATTAGTTTCCAATAATTCCTTCATAATTTCATCAAATTGTTTTGGGTAAGTTGAACTATTAATTCCAAATAATTTATTTTCTGCTTGAGATTTACTTAAAGAATCAAAAGCACCAACATCTTTAGTAGTAGATTTGCAATTAGTAACAAAATCTTCAAAATTTGTTATAGTTGTTTGTTGGTCGAACTATCATATGTTACCCAAGTTGAATCTGAGTTTAAAGAAGAAATATATTCACTAGCTGTTTGATATGTATCTAATCTTCTTGTAGATGGTCTACTGCCACCACTTGGTGGATCTCCACTTGGAGGATTTCCTCCACCACCACCTGGTCCGCCTTGATTTGAACTTGGTGTGTATGGGAAAGTTGTATCAGATAAAAAGTTATTTAAAGATTCTTCGATAATTGATTTTAAATAATTATAATATGTTCCTTCATTTGTACCTGTTAAAGTTAATTCATTTCCTTTTGGATCTTTTAATTTTATAGCATTGACATAATCAACATATTTTTGAGTTAAATCATTACTTAAAGATTTAGTAAATGTTCCTGAAGCTCTAGTTCCTGTTGAAAAATATTGACCCATATTCCATTCATATGCTGCATCGGCTGTGTCTAAATTAGTTATAGGACACCAACATTGAGAACCTTTTATATTATCTTTGATATCTTTGTTATTTGCATCTTTCATTGCAGCTCCAATAGTATTTAAATAGTCATTAAATAATGCACTATTTCCTGTTACTCCCATTAAGCAAGATTGTGCACCACCTCCACTATGACCAAAGCTATATATTCTATTTAAATCTCCAGGTATTAGATTAGAATTGTATCTTAAAAATCTAATTGCAGCTTTTAAATCAGTTACTCCCCATGGGGCTCCTGCAGCATATGTTTCTTCACCTTTACCTTCATATCTCCCCCTACATCCAGCATATATATATATTATACCTTGAACAATAAAAGAACTGACTGTACTATATGAATATGAAGTAGGAGCTTTCATGGCTGAATAACCAGAAGTATTAACAGGGAATACTAAAGGAGCATTTGATGCAGTATATGCACCTTTTTTTCCAGAAGAATTGACTGTGCAAGAATATTTCCCACTTGATTCTGTACATGTCAGATATTCTTTAGGAACATAAATTCCTAATGATTGATGAGTAGTACTCACTGGATTTTTACAATAATAGACTCCTATTTGATAATATACTCCATTAGTTGAATCATAACTCCAATTTGTTTTATCAAAAGTTAGAGAATATTCATCTAAATTACGTTTTAGATTTGAACAATTGAAGTTGGATGTTAATAATAGTACAATAAAAACGATAGAATATATCCGACTCATTTTTTATTTATTAAAAAATATTAAAATTAAATTATATAATGAAATAAATAAAATTATTTATTTTATTAAAATTATATTATTTTAATTTTAAAAATTTATTAAAAATATATTAATTATTATTTAAATTAATTAATTTTTGATTAATAATGGGGAT
>JAFXXC010000058.1 GCA_017542485.1 Acholeplasmatales bacterium | reverse complement strand
ATCCTGACCAGTTGTTTCTTTTACTTGGTCGAATGCACTATATAAAATTGTTTGTGCTGTACCCTTCTTACCATCAAGCATAATTGCATTAATAGTTCTTGTAACTACCTTTGAATTATAAATTGGATCAGGAAGCACATCTCTTTTTGCTATATGTCCCTTACGAGGCATGATTGATTCCTCCTTTAAATGATAAATTTCTAATTAATTACTTCTTAGCAGCTTTTGCTTTCTTAGCGCCGTATTTAGAACGTCCCTGCATTCTGTTAGCAACACCTGTAGTATCTAATGTACCACGAATGATATGATAACGAACACCTGGCAAATCCTTAACACGTCCACCACGAATAAGTACTGTACTGTGCTCCTGAAGTGAATGTCCTACACCTGGAATATAAGCTGTAACTTCGATTCCATTTGTTAAACGTACTCTGGCATACTTTCTTAAAGCTGAATTTGGCTTCTTAGGTGTCATAGTAGTAACACGTGTACAAACACCACGCTTTTGTGGAGATGGAAGTTTAGTGTACTTCTTTTCAAGAGTGTTGTAACCAATTCCTAAGCTTGGTGACTTACTCTTAGTAGTCTTATCCTTTCTTCCATTACGTACTAATTGTTCAATAGTTGGCATATGATTTACTCCTTTCATTTACCTAAATACTGTAATTAAATCTATACAAATTAAACTTATTTTCAAAAACAGCTCTTTCATTATATCAAAATATATCTCTATGTCAACAAAAATATTCATTTTTTTTAAAGTAATTTTTACTATTTCGAAACACCGATAGTTGTGTTGCCGTAATTTTGGCTTAATTAAGGGATTATAACACCAAAACGTTCCAGAATAAAATAACACTAATTAATTGGTACGAAACACCGATAGTTGTGTTCACGTGCGTATTAATAAATAATTGAATTGGATAGGAATTTATAGTATTATTAATGACGTGAGGTGTAATTTTATGAATAAAAAGATGCTTGAATTAGGAAATAATAGATCGATTATAAGAGAATTATTCGAATTCTCTAAAATACAAAAAGAAAAATATGGTGCAGATAAAGTTTATGACTTTACATTAGGAAATCCTTCTGTTCCACCACATAAGGCGATTGATGAAACAATCATTGAATTGCTTAACACAAAAGCTCCTTCTTATAACCACGGATATACAAGTGCTCCTGGTGATAACGAAGTAAGAAAAGCTATTGCAGATGATTTGAATAAAAGATTTGGAACTAATTATAAATTTACAAACTTCTATATGACTTGTGGTGCAGCTGCTTCTTTATGTATAACATTAAAGGCATTAACTGAATCAAATACAGATGAAATATTAGCTATGGCTCCATATTTCACTGAATATAAAGTATTTGTCGAGGCTGCAGGTGCTACATTCGGAATTGTTCCGGCAAATGAAACATTTGGTATTAATTTTGCTGAATTAGATAAAATGATTAATAAAAATACAAAAGCTATTATTGTTAATTCACCTAACAACCCATCAGGTGTTGTATATAGTGAAGATGAATTAAAGAAATTTGCAGAGCTTTTATTAAAGAAGGAAAAAGAATTTAATCATTCAGTATATCTAATTTGTGATGAACCATATAGAGAAATAGTATATGATGGATTAAAGGTTCCTCATATACCATCAATTTATCATAACACAGTGATATGCTACTCATATTCTAAATGCTTATCTTTACCAGGAGATAGAATTGGTTATATTTTAGTTCCTGATCAAGTTGATGATTCTAAGGATTTATATGCAGCATGCTTAGGCGCAGGTAGAGCACTAGGTTATGTATGTGCACCGTCTTTATATCAAAAAGTAATAGAAAGATGTGCAACACTAACATCTGACATGAACGAATATAAGAAAAATAGAGATTTATTATATAATGGTCTTAAGAAAGTTGGTTTTGAATGTGTATATCCTCAAGGTGCTTTCTACTTATTTGTTAAATCACCTGAGGCTGATGCCAACAAGTTTATGGAAAAAGCTAAAAAATATAATATAGTAATAGTACCAAGTGATGGCTTTGGTGTAAAAGGCTATGTAAGACTTGCTTATTGTGTTTCATCTAAGGTAATTATTGACTCAATGCCAGCATTTGAAAAATTATATAATGAATATAAATAATTAAGCCCATTTGGGCTTTTTTTATCGTCTAAAATGCCTCAAATTATAAAAAGTAGATTTGTTTAAACAAATGTGATATAATACCATAAAGAGTGGTGATGAGCTATGAAAGATAAAGAAAAGGTTAAAGGCCTTCGTTCTATTTATGTTTTCATACCTGCAATCATTTGGATTTCGATTCTATACGTTTTGATAATTATATGCACAGTATTATTAAATACAAGTACAGCAAATATGGCTTCACAAATGGAAAATACAGCCAGTATTAACAGAGAAATATCAAGACTGCAATCTGCATCTAGTAAAATGTCAGAGACAGTAACTTCGTTTGCGTATGCTCCTACAATTATTAAGAATGGTGAAGAAACATTAAATGTTGATCCATTAAATGCATATTTATCTGAATTTGGAGACGATAGTAAGAAACCAGATAATATAGTTGCAAGGCTACAAGAGTATAACCTAAATGAAGAAATAATGAATTCCTTAAAATTAGCTGCCGAGAATTCCAAAAAGATGGTTCAAATACAGGTTAAGGCTATCTATATTATTAATAGCATTTCATATGTTAATATAAAGCAATACATAAGTAAGCTTCCTGTATACGAATTAACAGATACTGAAAAAGCTATGAATGATGAAGCAAAGCAAGGCTATGCCTATGGTTTGTTAATGAACCGTGAATATTCAGTAGCCAAGAGTACACTTTCTTCTACTGTTGGTCCAGTACAAGAAATGATTAATAAGCAAAATGAAGCGAAAAATAACGAAACTAAAAACATAATACTAATTCATAGAGGTTTATTATGGGGTTCAATTTCATCAATCATCATCACTAATATACTTCTATTCTTCGTATTACTTAAAAGACTTGTTTTCCCTATTACAAAATATGCAAAACAAATTGATAACAATGAACGTTTAGACCCAGAACATAGTCTTTATGAAGCAAATTATTTAGCAAAAACATATAATAACCTAATGGATAGACATAAAATATTTGAAAACAAATTACGTGAAGTAGCTGAAACAGATTCATTAACAGGTCTCCCTAATAGGCATTGCTATAATGAATTCCTTAAAAAACCAGTCGAAGAAAAAAAATCTACATGCGTATTCTTACTAGATATTAATAATCTAAAATTAGTAAACGATACTTATGGACATGCAGAAGGCGATGAATTAATTAAAAATGCTTCTTGTTGTATCAAAGATTGTTTCTTAATTGAAGAAGGCAAAAACTGCTATCGTATCGGTGGAGACGAATTTGTTGTAATACTTGATAACACTAAAGAAAATGAAATAGAGAGTTTATTACAAAAATTCAACGAAAAACAACACCAATACAATGTAAGCATTGCTATAGGTTACGCATATACAATTAATGTAAAAGATATAGGTTATGAAAAACTTATTATGGAAGCAGACAAGCAAATGTATGCTAACAAAGAAATGTACAAAAAATCATTAGAAAAAGATAATATGTATTGTTAATTAAAGCTGGGGAACACCCCAGCTTTTATCATTACTACTATTGATTTTACTACTATTTAATAATATAATTATTCACGTCAATAATGCCCTGATAGTTAAATGGATATAACAGACCCCTCCTAAGTGCGCGGACTAGCCAATTTAAGTGGCTTAATGAAGCCGTTTTCTAGAGTTTCAAGGCAAAATGGCAACAAAAACGGCAACAATTGAATCAAAAATTACTATTTGAGGGGGTAAGATATATACATCTATCATCCTCAAATATATCATCTTCTCGTAGCTCAGCAGGATAGAGCAACGGTTTCCTAAGTAAAATGCTACATCCGGTTCCTAAACATTAAATGTGGCTCTATTGCTTAGGTTTGGTGCGCGTTGAATGTGAACTAGGGTATATATAGGTACTCTTGCCAACACTTTTGCCAACAGAGTGGATATAGTTCCAGCCATTTAGTTGGATTCGAACGGATTGATTCACACTAAAATTTAATATATAATTTATACACTTGCACTTATAGCTCAGTTGTACAGAGCGTTCCCCTCCTAAGGGAAAGGCCCCCAGTTAGAGTCTGGGTAAGTGCGCCATAAAAGCAATAAAATCATCCAATTAAACGGATGATTTTTTCATTATAATGGAATATTAAATCCCTTTGATTTCATGTAATTTAGATATTCAAAATATTCTTTTAATGTTTTGAATCCAAGTTGCTTCATCTTTTCTAATGAGCGTTTATACTCTTCTATTTCAATTTCTTCCTTTCCCTTGGTTTGGTTTTCAAATGAAGTTTTAAATACATTATTTAATGTCTGAGATGCTTGCATATCAGCTTCACTTACTCTATGAATGTAATATTCTTCAGTTGTTTTAATTGTGGAATGTCCTGCTCTTTGAGCTACTGTTGTAATGGGTACATATCCAACTAGAATTGATAGGTTTGTATGTCTTAGGTTATATAAGGTGAATTTTTCAGGAAGTTCAGCTTTATCTCTTACCTTCTTAAACCATTTATTAAATATATCTGTAGTTACTCTAGACCCATCAGATTGTGAAAATACCTGATCATCATCTTTATAATAATCGCCTAATGACTCTATCCAATCTTGTTGCCATTTACGATATTTAATTAATTGCTCCACCAGGATTTCAGGGATTGATATTGTTCTTGCCTTATTTGTTTTAGTTCCTTTTAATATAATTCCCATCTTATCACATTTAATGGCATTACGTTCAATTGTTATTGTTTTATAAGAGAAATCTATGTCCTTCCATTCAAGGCCTCCCATTTCAGCTGGTCTCATACCAGTTAATAATGACATATGCATCGCAGTTTGAATCATAATATCGAATTCCTTTGTAGCTTCATAAAATTGAATTGCTTGCTCTTCTGATAATGATTCTCTTCTTTTAGTTTGAAATGAATTCTTAGTCATTCCATCCTTTGCCGGGTTTTCATGAATAATTCTCAAAACATTAATTGCAAATTCAAATATAGTCTTTAGAATTTTCTTTTTACCGAATATAGTATATTCAGCATATGCTTCTTCTTTAACCTTCTTATCAAATAGTTTATTTAATGGAATACCAACAGCTTGAGATAATTTTAAAGCTGTTTTTTCTTGTACATTCGCTCCATTTAAAATTGCACTTAGATTAAATGGTATTCTACTAAATAATGAATACACCACTCTTTTTGATAAACCTCTAGCTTTAAATATTTCTTTAATATTAGGTTTAGCTGTATAAATAGTCGATACTTTTTTCATACTAGAAAGCTTTTTGTAATATTTATAAATAACATCGTGAGTAATATCTACTACTCTCATATCGCCAAACTCTTTATTATAGTTGGCTATTTCTGTAATGGCTTCACAATAATATCTATAAGAAATATTATTAGGATTCGCAGGATTATTAGAATCGTATTTAGAATCTAGCCATTCTTGTGCTAATTCTTTAAAGGTCATCCTCTTTAGAGGACCACCAAGTCTTTCATCCTCAGCAATTTCTTTTTTACGTTTTTCTACCTTTTCAAGAAGATCCTTTTGAAATTGCTCAGCATATAATTCTGCATATACTTCGGCTTTCGCTTCAGTCATTCCAGGTTCTGGTTTATAGCTTGTTTCTTTAGATACTAAATTATCATACTCATCATAATATCTAATAATGATTCTATAGACGTACCCTGTTTTATTATTTCTTTTTATTATTGCTGGTTTCATCCTAAATACTCCTTCCTATATTGTAAGAATGCTTTAAAATCGTTATATGCAATTTCATTTTCTTTTGTTAATTCTTCATATTTTATTGTTTTAGTTTCTTTTTTAGAATATTGATTAACATATTTCATAAGTACTCCATAATTAGATTTTAAAGATTCTAAATTAAAGGTATGCTCATTTACATCATTGCCAATTTTATATATTAAAGTCTTAAGATAATTGGGGTTATAATTTAGAATTTTATTATTTGGTAATTCACTAAAGAAAAAATCATTTAATAGATTTGATATATATTCTGACATATAAAAGGCTCTACCATTATATTTAATGAAATGATGCTCAAAATTAAAGTTTTTTATCTTTAAATCAAAAACTATTTCTTTATTCAAACCAACTATTATAAATATTAATGCATAACACCTTTCATTAATATTTTTCCTATTAAATAATGCTTCAACAAAATCTTCAATTGCTTTACTTGGTAAATAATTGTTAGTCCTTCTTATATCAATTTTAAATACATGTTTTGAAGGCATTGGATTTTCTTTAATAAAGCCTTTTTCTACTGCATAATCCAATAATCTTTTCATTGCATTTTTAATATCCTTCTTCATTTCTTTTGTATATGTTTTCTTTTTTGAATAAATTTTAAAATAATCTGATAATTTAAGATTATTTAGCTTACAGAATTCTAATGCAGATGAAATAGCTATTATTTCACAATTAAATACTTTATATAGGGTACTTGAAGTTATATGAAAAGTTTTACGAAGGTTAATCCCTTTCTTTTGATATGGTTCAGCCAATTGCTTAACATTATCTTTTGCGATTGCATTGCCATATTCATATTCCATATAATCCAATTTATATAAAAGAATTAACATTTCTTCTTTTGTAATCCTATTTAAAATGATATTACCCATCCAACTGAATATTATTTTTCTAAATCTTTCAACGGATGATAAAGGATTATCTTTCATATAATTATAGTAAAGCTTTTTTATATTCATAACTTTAATCTCCATTCATAAAATAATTTAAAAGTTCATCTAAATCTAATAATCTTTTCTTTTGCCCAACTATAATGTTATGTATTTTGTTTTCTTCGCATAACTTATTAACATAGTTGTAATTAAGACCTGTATTAGGATCTATTTCCTTTATTTCAGCTAAAGCTTGTCTTATTGTTCTCATTCTTCTAAGCTTTGGCTTTGCCTGGTTTATAACATTCATAACGTCCATTTTGTCTATTCCTCCTATTTCGTTTACATCTTCATTTTAGGAGGGGCTTTATGAAATACCGATGACCCTAGCTGCCATGGACGTTTTTTAGTAAAATTTTTTAATAAATTTATCTAATATTTTGTCATATCCAGGGTCTGGATAATGTGTTTCTATTTCTAATACTTCTTTTAAAAAATATTTTTGAAATGCAAAAGCATCTATTTCAATTATCAATGAATAATAATCTAGGGTGCCATCATTTGCATTACCATGTTTAGCCATATACATAAAGCCTTCAGCATATTCATATACTAATGGATTAGATGTATCTTGATTCTTTACACATAAAAACTGCATCCAATGACGATATTCATGAGCCAGTGCTTTAAGTGCTTCAATATAATTCAGCGCTGTATCTTTTCTTAAGATGATACACTCTAATTGAAAGTTCATTCTTGAATCCTCAGGTATGTTTTCAACTACTATTGGTATTTGAGGTACTTCTAGGAATTCAGCTAATTCCCTTGAGATTGGTTCTATTTTAGCTAGAGCTTGTTCTATTTCCCATTTTTCTTCTCCAAATGCTTTAATAAAATCTTCTTTTATTCTATCTTCGTTCATATATAATTCTCCTACTGCTATCATTTTGTTAGCACATATATTTTAGCATCATTTAGTCTCACAGTCAATACTTTCGCTATCATTTTGTTAGCGTTATGCTAGCATATTGTTTTCGTTTTTGTTGACATCAATAATTGCAAATAATATAATATTAGTGGTGATTTACATGAACAAGTTGAAAGAATTAAGAGATGAACGTGGTCTATCAACAAGAGTTTTAGAGAATATGATAGGAATACACCATGTTGTAATAACAAATTATGAAAATGAAAAAAGAGATATGTCCACAACAATACTTAAGAGATTTTCTAATTTCTTTGAGGTGAGCATTGATTATCTCTTATGTCATTCTAGCTATTGTGTTTATGCTTTATATAAAGAAGGTAACTTCTATTTTGGTATAAGAGCTGATTATTATAATGAATTAAAAGAAAAAAAATACATCTATTTTGATAATAACAATCATAGATGTATTGATATTAATTCTTTAATTGGTGTTGGTTCTACTAATAATATTCTTGAGTTGATTCAGGAATTTGTAAGAATCGAAAAGATGGATGCTTTATTTGATAAGAAGATAGTTACTGATGCTGATATAAAAGCATTAGATAATGAGATAACTGAAATTGAATTAACTAGAGGTCTAGTAGAAAAAATTAAGGAAGCTTTGCGATAAGCTTCCTTTTTCTATTCATAATCAATTAAGATTAATGAGTTATATTCATTTTTATCTATGTCTTCTGCAATTACATCTAAAAGACTCTCTTTTAATTTTTGCATCAGTTGTTTTGTGAATCTTGGGAATAGTCTTTTAAGAGTTGCTGTTGAAACATATTGGTTATTTTTTAACATTAAATACATTATTACAAGTGAATAATTAATTTGTTCTTCTTCACTAAATTCAGTCATATCATCATAATAGTATGGATCAAATCCAATATTGAAAAAGTATATACTCTTTTTTATTTGAATTTCTTCTTTATCAATATCTGATTTTAGCATAGATATATTCATATTTAATCTTGATAACATTTTTCTAAATTCTGGCATTAACTTATAGAATAAGAGATTATCTGCACCAGTAATATCTACAAAATCGTCAGCTGTTATTTGTTTATTATCAATGATATATATTAATACTTGTAATAATAACTTGGATACTTGAGTATTATAATAATTCTGGGATGTCATTATATTTTACTCTCCAGATTAGATTTTGTTCTTCATAATATTTTAATTCTCTAATATTATCAAGTATATTAAAATATTTCATTAGATGAAGTTTAGTAAACTCAGTACCTGATTTTGTTTTTATATTATATATTTCATCTGTCATTAATTTATTAAAATCAAATTCATCAATGTCAACCTGTTTACAAAATTGGTGGACATTTATATTTTTTAAATACATTGCTTGATTAAAGGCTATATCTTCTTTTTCATATAGCTTTTTAACATTAGTTTCTTTTAGTTGTCTAAATACTAAATATTTAAGTGGTGTTGTACCTTTAAATGATATTTTATTTAAAATATCTTTTAGGGCATAAAAATCCTCTTTACAAGCACCTACTGTAAATGGTAAGTCTTCTTGATGTATAAAGAATGCTAGATAGATTGGTGTATCCATACCATTCTTTTGAGCATGTCCTTTAACTAGAAAAGGTAGGCCATCATTCATATTAAATGAGCCTATTCTAAAATAATACTTTCTTAATACATCCTTTTCATTTTTAACATAGAAAAGAATATTATCTATTGAATATACTGCTTTTACTACTTTGTGAGGATCAAAATATTTTCTTAAGCCTTTTGAATATTTAGATATAGTGTATCTAATATTATCATGCTTAGGATCTACAATAGGAATTAATGTATAATCAGTAATATTATTTCTTATATCATGATAGATATCATAATACTCATTATATGGATCATATATGTTGCAAGCTGCTTGTTCAATGGAATCATATGTTATTCCATCTACTTCTATATCTCTTAATGAACCGCGAGATGTTATTTTAACCTTTTTACCAGCTTTAAGAGTAACCTCATGTGTTTCTCCTTCCTTCATAAAAGGCTTAGCACGATAGGCTCCTAATACATCACTAATAGTATTACTTAATGCATCATCAGGTACTAGAATTAGTCCATCATCAAATAGTGATTTATATTTATTGTATGTTTTTAAATTTAGTATATTTTCCATAGTAATGAATCCTCGCATGGGAAGAATTATTTTAATTCAATATTGTCGATTCCAAAAATATCTTTTTCAATCTTATAATCTTTTATATTAGTTCTTAAATCATAGAATTTAATTCTAGGATCAGTGATTTTTTCTTTGATATATTTCTTATCTGATTCTTTACAATTAATGCCAAAATAAATAGCTTTTACGATGGGCGACTTAATCTTTCTATTTTCATCGTTTTTAGGGTCTCCATCAATATAAATGATATTTCTCCACTCTTTTTCATATTCCCACTCAGTGCTCTTACACAAAAGATATCTGAAATTTTTATGTGTCATCTTCAATTGATTAGGAGAACCATCATCATTTATTTCATCAGAGTTTATACTAATTCTATTAGGCACATACTCTACAGGAAAAAAATTTATATAAAATTCATCATCGCAATTTGAAATATCATATTCAATACATATTCCACTATGTGAATCACCATAATGGGCCCACATTAAAAGATTGTCCCAGTCAGGAGTAAAACAGCATATTCCATAATTAGCATTATCTTCACGAAATTGTTTTTCACGCATAGCATTATCTTTTAAAAGACCACTAATGAATTCCTTAAAACGATCATCACTCTTGTATGATTTATATCCCATTTTAAAAAATAGAAATTTCAATTTCGTTTTAAATGGGATTTCATCTGAAAACAAAATAAAGGGATTATCATTTTTTGTTTTAGTGTTATGTTTAACAAAATAATCAAGTGTACTCTTATTATTTATAACATATGAAATAAGATATAAATCAAAATCATCATCACTAATTAAATCATTCAATCCAAATTGATTTAAATCTAAACCTTTATTATACCTTTGATATATTTTTAACAAATCATTATCGCTAATGGTATTAAATACCGTGCTTTTTTCCCTGAAATTATCACTCCACTGATAATATTCATCAATCAAACACCTTTTTCTTGGTTCAAGTGTTGTTTTATAAGTGGTTAGGATTTGTTTCAATAATGCTGATTTGGCATCAAATCCTGTAACGCATTCAAAAGGATCATTAAAATCATTAGGATTTGTCATATAAATCTTCTTATCGTTTATACCTTGTATCCCATATTTTTTTGCACCAGGAATTGAAATATACCTATATAGTATATTTGTTCCTAATAGTTTCTTAATATCTTTTTTCTTTTCAAAAACGAAAGAAGAGTCAGGTTCAAAATTTGGGCTTTGTTTTAAATATTTATCATTAAATTCTTTATTAGTCATAATCTATCAACCTCAACGACAATTTAGTGTTATTATATCATAATATAGCCTCTAATAACTAGTTTATTTCACTCATAAATATACTTGGTCTCAATGTTTTTCTTTGACCTGATATAAAATGCTGATATGCCGATGATACATGAAGGAACTCTTTTGCTCTTGTCATACCTACATAACATAATCTTCTTTCTTCCTCTAATGAATCTCTATTAGTTGTATTATTAGGTATTATTCCATCATTTAAGGATATTAGAAATACACATTTAAATTCTAAGCCTTTAGCTTTATGAATTGTTAATAGTCTAACTCCTAGTGCTTTATCCTTAGATGGTTCTTCAATTAATATATCATTTAATATTTCAGATTCATCTTCTAATTCTGATGATGTTATTAGTTCTTTTAGTAATAATAGATTTTCACTTTGGGATGTTTTAATATCATTACCAAATAAGATTTCTGCAATTCTATCAAATCTATCTGATTTAGTATAATCATTAATACTATTCATTAAATCCATTAGATTATTAGCTATATTATTTATTTTAGAATCAGGATATGTTTTAGCATATTCTAGTATTGGTTTATCATGATGATAATTATTTTTAAAATTATCTAATTCTTCTTTTTTAGGATTTAACATTAATAGAAATAATAAATAATCATTAGGATTTTTTAAGAAGCGATATGCTGATATCATTCTTTTACATTCAGGTAATTCATTAAAAGGATTCTTACCATATACTACATATGGTATTTGTCTTTTTTTAAGTGCCATTTCTAATTGATTGGATTGATAATTATTTCTATATAGTACTGCAATATCTAATGGTTTAATACCTAATTTTAATAGTTTTTCTATTTTTAAAGCTACTACATTAGCTTCTTCAATTGTAGATTGGTATATTGTTTTATTAACATCATATTTCTTAGGTATTAAAGAAAAGATGTCATTATCTTCTACATAAGTATTATTAGAAATAAGCTTATTTGCACAATCTAATATATTTGAACAAGAACGATAATTTTGCTTTAAGGATATTACTTCATCACAGGATTCTTTAAAATCGTTTATTATTTTTATATCAGATGATCTAAATGAATAAATCAATTGTTTAGGGTCTCCTACCATAAAGATATTGCCATGATATTGGGATAATAAATTTACCAGATTATATTGTAGCTGGTTTGTATCCTGGCATTCATCTACTAGGATATATTTAGCATTTCTTAGGATAATATCTTTATTTTCTAATTCATTAAAATGTTTTAAGAATAATGGTACCATATCATCAAAATCTATGGCGCCACAATTAGATAGATATTCCTGATATCTATAATAGATGGAATTATATAAGCATTCATCTTCTGAATTATCGAATGTTACATCAATTCCATTTTTTCTTTTTGATATGTATTGTAATATATTCTTTTTAGATATTCTTAGATTCATTGGATCTAATATATTAGATATCAATATATCTTTATAATCATCTGTTATTACATATATATCATCTTTTTTTAATCCAAAGGCTTTAGGGTTAGCCATTATATGGTTATAACAAAATGAATGGAAGGTAAATACATTTTCAAAGTCATAAGATTTAAGTCTATCCTTCATTTCTTTGGCAGCTTTTTTAGTAAATGTAAAAGCAAGGATTTCATTTTTTCTTACACCTTTATCTATTAAATATTTAATTCTATCTGTTAATACTTTTGTTTTACCGCTACCCGCTCCAGCAACAACTAATACCTTTTTATTTTGTGTCGTTACTGCTTTTAGTTGTAAATCGTTTAGCTCTTTCAAATATTCCATGTCTCATTTCCACATACATTAGAATCCATTCTAATAATTCCTTTCTATTTTTGTAAGGCTTATTTTTAAGCCAATATAATATTTCATCTAGGGTAATATATTTATTATCCAATAAAGTTATATAATTAGAATTCTTATGAAGAAATTCTGTTAATAATTCTGGTAGATTCCTAATTATATTATTATGATATTTAGCATACATTTTATTGTAAAAATCTTCTCTCATTAGAAAGGTAGCTCCATATCATATGCTTTATCCAAGAATTCTAATTTAAATTTATCGAATTCTTCTTCAGATAATGGTTCAATTCCATTATCTATTAAATTCTCATTTAATCTTTTCTTTTGTTTATCAGTATATTTTGATAATAAAGTATACATTTCCTTTAAGAAATCATGGATGAATAAATCCATATCTCTATTCTTCATTGCATACCAGGTTGCGATAACTTGGGATGCTCTAGGCATTGCATAAGCTCTTCTTGATTCATAATTTGTTTCTCTTTGTTCTACTTTTATCTTTTCACCTTTTTCGATGTTGTCTAGGAAGGCTAGATATTTGGGGTCTGTTTCATTTCTATAATTATGATTTGAGTCATCATTATTAGAAACCTTAAGATCTATAGTGTTTCTTAATTGAACTTTAGCGAATTTATTAAGATCAACTCCATTTACTAAATCAGTATTATCTTTATAGTTTTTACATAAATCTAGGATGGCAGCGTCAGCCTTTGCTCCTCTAAATCTTAATTCGTATCTTGTCCAATATGATTCATCACATTTGTGATTCTTTTCTAATTGTTCTCTTCTTTTATCATATACAACTAATTGAGTAGGTGAACGTCTACCACCAAGTTCTATATTTACTGAATCCTCACTGAAGCCATAGAACTTTGGTGGTGATTTAAAGGTTGAAGTGTATTCTCCTTTTTTTAATTTGTCATAAAAATAGTTTTGATTCATTTCTAAGCCTGATTTATCATCATTAGCTAAATCAAATCTTTTAAATGAGGCATTCATTCCAATTAATAAATTGAATAAATCTAACCAAGTGATTCCTTTATCTTTGGCTAATCTTTCAAATTCACGACACCCTTCACCTTTCATTTCAAGTTGACATGTACGTTCTCCATCCTTATTTAGTGGTCCATCACATCTAAGTGTAATAAAATCACTTAATGTATATTGATATTTAAAATTATTAGTGGCATAAGCTTCTGTTCTAACCTGACAATCATGAAGTCCTAGGAAATCTCTAAATACTCTTTTTGTTTGGATACTTCTTTCTTGTTCATCTTCACTCATTGTTATTAATAAAGGCCAAGTTGCCGAAAAATAATCTGTTAATGTTCTTTTATCTTCTGTCATAATATATTTCCTTTCCAATTTAATAATAATTCATTCAATAACGGTTTTAGGTGTTCTGAAGGACGGGTTTGGTGTGTCCGCGTGGCTAATAGTAGTTCCACGCGTCCACCATGCCCCAAACCCTCGGAGCCTTCAGTAGATTCACCATAAAGATCCATCATATTTGTAACTAATTGTTTATTTTGTTATAGAATTTAGAATTACATTTATTTAATTCTTCAATTGTTGGAGTAAGTCTAGTAAATGATTCTATATCTTTAAATGGCATATTCTTCTTTTGTTCATATGCATATGATAAAAATGTAGAATCATATAACTTTTGATTATTAATATGTAGATCACATAAATTAATATTGAATGTAATTCTTTCTCCTTTTTCGTCTCCTTCTTGAGACTTTAAAGCACTTAATTTGAAATATTGATATTTTTCAAACCAAGCACAAATCTTTGTTAGAGTTGTATTCATATTACGTAAGAAATAGTATGTAGTATTATAATCGTTACGTTTATAAGTACCTATTGTCTTACGTGTTGTTTCTTTATTGATTGTTTTCTTTTTTAATTCATAAGAAATTAATAGCTTTTCGCATAATGTCTTTAATCCTTTAAATGGTAAATAATACATTTTTAGGATTAAAGGCATTTTTAGTTTTCTCTTTTTAATATTGATAAACCATTCGGCATTTCCTCTTATTCTTAGAGGAACTTGATCCTTAAGCTGGTAATCACAGAAAATTTTACAGTGACGTTTTAAATCATGTGATACGGTTGAAAAGAAAGTATGAGCACCATCAGTACCTACTTCCTTCATATTGTCATGTGAATTATATTCTTTATCTATTTCTGATAATGACATTACAATATATTCTTCTAGTGGATATTCTTTAGCCTCAATATTCTTTCTCATATAATCGAAATTAAAGATTTTAGAATATTCACTAAAATATGGTGAATATATAGCGTAGTTAGAAATCAAGAATGTGCCTCTATCATTTAACATCTTTAAAGTATTAATATATTCAGCATGTTCAGGATAAAGTTCTGGATTACTTCTAATCTCTGCAAAATTTAAGAATCTATATTTTGCTTCATAATCTAGAAGCTTCTTTTCTAGTTCATCAATGTAGGCTTCCTCACTAGCTAGGGATAGTGATACATTTAATAGTGTTTTACCTGTACCTGGAGCACCATTTATAAATGTAGTCTGGGTTAATTCATCATGAGCAATTTCTTTTAATCTTTTATGATTCTTTCTTAATTTATATTTGGCTCTACCTAGGCCTATCATAAATAGAATTACATAAATTAATACATACCAAAGTGGTTTTGGTACTTTCCTTATTATAGGAAGTGCCCAGGTAATAGCGGCCTTAAGGAATGATTCGAATACCACATTAATATCAAAATTAAACATATGGTATATATAGGATTCTAAAAAGATTATTAGTTCCACTAAAAATCTATATAGGAACCCATTTGAAATTAAGATATCTAAAACGAATAGTAAAACTATACGTTTATGCTTCTTAAGTTGATGTAATAAGTATTTTAGGAATTGCTTAATCTTATTAAGGATAAATGTAAAGAATTCTCTTATCTTTATTAAAACCAATGCTAGTTTTGAGGTTTTAATCTTTAATTGAGTTCCATATATTGATTCTCTAATAAAGATAAATAATATAACTATTAAATTAATACCTACATTTAATACATACATTAAAGCTATATATAAGAAATTAAAGAATCCTTGCAGTATTTGCATAAATGAATCCTGATTGAAATTAGCAAAATAATCACCTATTTTAGTTACTGTTTCTGTGCATGATGCTTCAAAGTCTGCATATGTTTTAGTATTCTCAATTAAGTAATTATCGAAGCAAGTTTTTAAATTAGTAATATCAAATATGTCTTGGAATCTTATTGTTGTTTCTTTAAAGGATTGTAGGTTTAAAAATAATAGGGATAGGGAAATCCCTAGCCCTACTATTAATAGACCTATTATGGTTAATTTCTTATTACGTGCCATATCTTTCTAATGATTAAGAATATTACATATAATAGTGCGATTCCAATAACACTTGATACTGTAATTGTTACTACTCTAAATGTCTCATTATTTTGTACATTTGTTTTAAAAGATTCAAAGCCTTCTTTAATAGATTCTTTGATATCGAATCCTTCTTTTCCTTCTTCAGCTGGAGTTTCTCCTGCCTCTACATTTTGGTTAGCATCCTGATTAATAACCTCTGGGTTATTATTGTAGTTAGGATTATCTGGATTATTAATATCTGGTGCTTCACTTTCTGGGAATTGTTGCTCCATTTGTTGGTTAGTATTCTCATTAGGTTGATATGAATCATTATTAACATTACCTGTATATGAAGCAAGTGATACGCCATTAAGGATTCTTACATTAGCCATGATTGATTTATATTTACCATTGCCAGCTTGATAATATGATGTTGACCATATTTCATTTTCTTCTTGTAATGAATCATTATAATTTAGATTAAATTCTGGTTCAACAAATGTATAGAATCTAGATTTTAATGCATATGTCGCAATCTTATTGATATCATAATTAGATGGAATTGAATTCTTAGCTACTACTATTGCATATCTTGAAAACATAAATGGTGTACATGTCATGAATTCAACTCCATCAATAGCATCAATTTTTACTGCAGGTGAATTCACTGAGAAGCGTTCTCCATTAGGGTAAGTGCCTGAAACAGATACTCTATCATCTTTGAATGTGGCAGTTACATCATAAGCTGCATGAATTGGCTTTCCATCATAATAAAGCATATAATCCTTTAGCTTTTGGAAGCCTTTATCTCTATCCATATTTGGAGTGTAATAGAAGGTTGAAGCAATACGGTATCCACTCATATCCTCATCTTCTATATTAATTCCATCAGGAATACCTGATGTTACTTCACCTTCATTAATTAGTACTACTCTATTTAGCTTTTCTAAGCTATTTAGCTGTAATACTTCATTTGAGGCTGCAGCTTCTGTTTTAGTATCAGTACTACAGCTTGTAAGTGCTAGGATTAAAGCTAATAATCCTAAAGAAATAATAGTTACTGCGATAATTAAAAATGTCTTTTTATTCTTCATTTTATTGTCCTTTCATAATTGTATATATTTTCTTTCCTAGTAGGTAAATTAAATAAATACCTACTACACTTAGAATTGATGATATTACAATACCTACTACCTTAAAGGCTGTGTTTTCGTTAGCTTCAGGAGTGGATGGTGTATCATCAATTTGTACTTCATCATTACCACCATATATTGCAGGGTCTTCTACATCATCTTGAACATTAGTTGGTTGTGATTCTTTTAATAGATTAAAGCCTACCTGGTAGATAGCTGTTGCCATATAGATATCTTCTCCTTCTCTATATCTTGATATAGAACCTACACCTAAGGCAGTAGCGGCACTATCATATGGCATATAGAATTCAGTTTCTTTTCTATACATGTTATCTACCTTATTTTTAAAGAAATCATTTAGGATATCTCCAATGTTTCCTTTAAAGGTGTTCCCATCTATGATAATTAAAACCTGATCATAATTAGATATACCTATTACATATTGGGCTTTACCATCATATGATTCTATTTCTCTTGGTCTAGTTAATCTTGAATATACATCCTTATTCCAACCTAAATGTGGCTGTAAGACTAATACATCTGGGTCAGCTGGATAATCTCCAAAATCCATATAGATTTCATTATCCTTATCATATTCAGGAAATGAGCCATTCCAGATTAAATCATCTGAATGATTCTTAATAGCCTGTATGGCATTAAAGTTAGGTGTTGCATAGAATGTATCAATTACATAATATGTACCCCATTCATTTTTTAATTTAGTATTCATATATTCTTCATCAGTCCAAGCATAGGTTGGAGTGATTATTGATATTAGTAATAATACTAATGTTAAAGATAACATTAATATCTTCTTATTCATTCTTCATCGCCTCCTTTACTGTGATTACTATCTTATAACCTAGATAGAAAAGTAATAAGAAGGCTAGTATGCCTAATACTGTTACCATTATGTTTCTGGCTAGTTCTATTCCATCAGCAATCGAATACGCCTTATCCTTTATTTTCCATAAGGCTGATTCTGTATCTAGAATTAAACCTCTATCAATAATAGATAATGTTTCACCATCTACCTGATCCATAGTAACTGCAACATCATAAACCTTATTATCTACAAGATAATTTAGTCTTAGGATTTTGAAATCTTTAATTCTTTTGTAATTAGATTCAACACAATAATCACCAAATATATCCCAGTTTTGTTCTGAATAATTTAACATCATTTCATATTTATATGAGATTGATTCCTTTTCATTTGATTTAAAAGTACCTTCTTTAAATCCATAGGTATCATATAGACCAAATATTCCAGTTTTCTTCTTTTCAGGTGTCATTGATTTAATGACCTTCTTTTCATTCTCATTTAGCCAAAATTGCCACCAGGATTTATTATCTGAAGTTAATACATAAGATACATCTACACGATATATCTTATCGATTGGGATTGTGGTATTAAAATGAACATAATGCATATAACCACCAAAGCCCCAATCATAATGTGATTGAACCTCACAATCCTTAATTAGCTTATAAGCATGAGTTACTAATTGGCAGGCTGATTTACCATGGTATTCTGGCTTTATACCTAAATCAAATTCACAATATGAATCTAGTGTAGTTGAATATTTATTGGTTGGGTCTGGATCATTATCAAATTGTAATTTATCAATACCAACCTTAACATTCTTGAATGAATACTTTTGAGTAAGTGGTACACCAAATTCTTTTTCTGAATCATAACCACCAATTGGAGTTAGATGTAGGGCTAAGTCATATTGTTCAAAATAATAATATTTAGAATCAAACCAGAATGGATGGAATAAATCCTTATCTGGATATTGGCTATATGTTTTACCATTTAATTCTAAAGAATTAATAGTCATAAACTCTGATGGAATATATTTAGATGTCCATATTAAATATAGATATGATGAAGTACTTCCAGCATAGCCATCATAATATAGTCCTAATATTCTATCTGGGTCTAAATACATTGGTTCTATATCTAAATTGGTTATTATGTCATACCATACTGAATCCCAATCATTTTCATAAGATTTAATATATGATTTAAGTTGTGCTTCACTAAGTCCTGCAAAATGATTACGAGTACCTTCTGTTCCTTGTCTGTACATTTTGGTATATAGAGTTTGGTAGCCTGTTGACCTTGCTAGATTATTATGAAATGATGATAGCTTTCCTTGTGATATTAGGCTTGTTACTTCAGCTTGAATATCATCATATTCAGAAGCATGAACTGATATTCCTGTAAATATAAATAATGATAATACTAGGCAAAATGTGGTAATGATTATTTTTACTTTTTTTCGCATTTAGTGCCTCCTTTATTTGAATTCATTTTGGTTTTTATAAAGGAGATTAATTTGCTAAATAAGGTGATTATTCCTTTAAATATTAGAATTAATCCCTTTATAAATAGCTTTAGTATTATTAATAAAGCGCCAAATGACTTTGACGCTATATTAATTAGAATTGAAATTATCATCTATTATTCATTTTCTTCTGATTCATTTTCAGAGCTAATTTCATCTTCAACCTTAGTGAATTCATATTCAGGAGTAAATAATGATAAATAATATTCATTCTTTTGATTTAAATAGAATGTTCTCTTAACTGGGAAGTCAGGTGTTCCTAAATCTACGATGATAGCATAATAATAACGATCCTCATTCTTTGCCTTAGCATAGATGAATTCTGCAGGTAGATCCTTGAATACAATTCCTCCCTTATCCTCTAAATGTGATAACATATTCTTCTTAGCTGCGATAATTTGTAATGTTTCAAAAGATAATTCATATCTTGGCTTAACTATGACATTTGCATATCCCTTTCCGAAGTTTACGTTACCTTCCTTATTTTCAATTGTGGCAGTTGTTGTTACAGTGAAATCTCCTGTATTGAACTCCTTACCAATTACACACTTTACATTAATTTTTCCTTTCATTTTTGTTTACCTCTTTTCTTAAATTTAATTAATATCCTTTCATTTTATTTTTATAATTTGTTTTTAAATTGGCTTTTCTAGGTTTAGCCTATAACCTTTAATAGACTTAATGTCTTTCTTTGATTTTGTTAATAGGGACAAGTCAACCTATTTAATTAATATAAATATTTAGTTTTTAATTTAGTTCTTCCATTTAACTGGTTGGAAGACTCTGTCAAATAATTCCTTTTGTGCATTATTACAAGCTGTTTCAGATACATAAGCAACTAATGCTAGTTTGATCCATTTATTTGGTAATCCTGCTTTTCTTAATAAGCCTTCTAATGCATCTTGGTTTTCTTTGACTTCTTCAATGTCTAAAACCATAATGTTTCCTCCTTCTTTAGTTGTTAATCTTTAAGTATTATGTTTTCCTTATCGATTACAACTTCATTTTAGAGGGGGCTTTATGCAATACCGATGACCCTAGCTGCCATGGACAAGAAATTTAAGAAAAAATTCAAAAAATATGCAAAAAAATAAAAAAAATCCCAGAAATATTTCTATTCCTGGGATAATATACTAAAAAGCTAGTATCTTAATATTTATTTCTTCAATTTTATCTGGAAGCATTCTTGAACAAAACACTATATCAGTTTTATCCTGATACTTCACTCTTAATAAATCAAATGTTGAATCTATATCATATATTTCAAATAGACTGTTAGCTTCAACATATAGAATATAATCTTTAGAATCCTTTATATCTTCATAAAAGCTTAAGAAATTACCTGTAGATGATGTTGTTATAATTCTAAATTCTTTATTCTTTCTACTAAAATAAAAAATATCATTTATATCTAATCCTATTAGATTCTTTTCACTAATGATTGTATTTATATTATTAATAGCAGAAACTATATCATTAGTATATGTTATTGCCTTAGAATTATAATAAATATCATCTTTTACGCTATAAGTATTATAAGCTATAGTTATTACCTTCAATAAATGTTTTATAATTACATTCTTAAGTAATTTAGATGCTAACTCTACTTCATTTAAATACTTATAATTAACAATCATAAGTGCAATATCATATGATTGAAACCCACTAGATAGTTCATCAATATCTCTCGCATTAATATAATCAACCTCTATATTCTCCTTTCCTAATGCATTTACAATTTCATTTGTTGTGTCATTAAATCCAATAATTAATTCTTTCATTTCTTTTTCCATCCTTTTATATATTAGAGTGAATATACTCCATAAAAGGAATTGTTTTTTATGCGAGAAAAAAATAAAGCATAAAACCTATAAAGGAATTATGCTTTATACACCGATACTAGTCGATCAAGTTGCCTTTAAAGTAGTTGATAAATTTATCAAGTACTTCCTTAGCAGCTTCAGAAGAAACTTTATTAGAAAGTTTCACTATAGCTATTGCTAAACCAGCAGCTAGAACAAACTTGTGATCAAGAATCACTTTGAAGTCCATAGCACTACCCCCTTTCTTTAGAAATGGTAGTTCTCAGGAAACCCTGGAACAATATAAGTAGTACTATTCGGTGCTCTAATATTATAACATTTTACATATTGATGTGCATCTATTTTGAAATCTTTTTAATCTTACAAAAACCAAAGCCAATCGACATTTCCGAAAAAGACAATAATTTATTTTTACTTTTTCCAATATTGATATACTGTTTCAACAATGCTTCTACAGTACAAATATAATAATTCCACATCTTTTCTCTTTCAGAATAATCATTTACATAATCAAATTCTTTATATACGTCCCATCTTAGTTCATTAAGCACATTTATTGGTGTTGCTTTCTGTGGAATACCATCAACAATACTTTCGTAGGTATACATTCTTATTTTATTAACAGAAACATCGAATCCAAGGCATTTAGTAGTATCTAATAATATATTTCCACATAAAACACTATCAAGCCACTTCTCAAACAAATTGTAATTTAGTGAATATTAACTTAATTTTCTTTTTTATTAAACATATGGCGTACTTTATCTATTCGATTATTTGGTCTACGTGATTGAATAACTGGTTCACAAGTAGCAATTTGATAACCTTTTAATTCTGTCAAAAAAACTGCTTGCCCATTTGTAT
>JAFXXC010000057.1 GCA_017542485.1 Acholeplasmatales bacterium | reverse complement strand
TGGCTGATCAACCATTTTCAATTATATTCGAATGTGACTTTTTTCGCTATATAAAGCCTTTTTTTGAATTATTCAATTTCATCAAAAATGAAGGAAATTAAATATTTTGAAAAAAATATATAAACTCAATTATTACATATTATATTGTAATATTTTAGTAATAATTGTATAATTTATTTGTCATAAAGATGGTACGAGAGACAAGCTCTGTGACTACCAAGCAACCTGCAAAATATGCAAGGTGCTAAGACTTGTGTGATGGCATTAAGAAAATAATTATGCCATCTTATGATGGCTTTTATTTTTGGAGGGAATATGGTAGCTGAGGTTATTATTGATATTAAAAATAAACAAGTTAATAAAACCTTTGATTATAATATTCCTAATCATTTAGAAAATATTATCAATGTGGGATTTAGAGTATCTGTACCTTTTGGTAATACTGTGAGAATGGGTTATATCATTAATATTAAAGAAGATACTTTATATCAAAAGAAGCTTAAGGATATTATTGATACAGTTGATGTTAATAGTATTTTTAATAATGAATTTATTGAATTAGGTAAATATATTGCTAATCATTATTTTACATATTATGCTAAAGCATTTGATGCTATGATACCTAGTGCATTAAAGGTAAAATATCAAAAGGTTGCTAGAGTAGTTAATAAAAATAATTTACCTGATAATCTTAAAGATATTTTTAAAAGAAAAGAAGTAATTATTGATAATTTACCTTTTGAATCACAAAAATTAATATATGATGCCGCTAAACTTAATCTTGTAGTACTTGATACAAAACTTAAGGTTAAGAAAAATGATGATAAGATTAAAATGGTTCATTTATTAAATGATGATATATCTAGAAGATATAGAAAATGTTTTTCTATATTAGAATATTTAAAAGAAATATCAGAAGATATTGAATTAGATATTTTAATGGAAAATGAAAATTGTAAAATGGATAATATTAATTTTTTAGTTCAAAATAATAATATTATTATTTATGAAAAGAAAAAAGAAAAAGAAGAGATTAATATTAATCCAACTACTGTTAATTTAAGCCCTGATCAGGATAAAGTATATAGAAGTGTGAATTATAAATCTAATGATATTTATTTACTTCATGGAGTTACATCAAGTGGTAAAACTGAAATATATACTAGATGGATTACTGATGTAATATCAGCTGGCGCAAGTGCCATATTATTAATTCCTGAAATATCTTTAACACCTCAGATTACTGGTATTTTAAAATCTAGGTTTAATGATAATATTGCTATATTACATTCAAGATTAACTCAAAAAGAAAAATTTAATGAATGGAAAAGAATAATAAATAAAGAAGTTAGAATTGTTGTTGGGGCAAGAAGTGCTATATTCGCACCACTTGATAATTTGGGTATTATTATAATAGATGAGGCACATGAGGAATCATATATTCAAAATAATAATCCTAAATATAATGCAATTGAATTAGCAAAAATTAGAGCTAAGAATCATAATATTCCTTTAATATTATCTACTGCGACACCTAAAGTATGTGATTATTATTACGCAACTAATGGTGATTATAAATTATTAGAATTAAAGAAAAGAGTTAATAATATTGAATTACCTACTGTTAGGATAGTTGATCTAAAGGATGAATTGAAGCATGGTAATTTAAGCCCAATATCTAAAGAATTATTAGATGAGCTTAAAATTAATTTAAAGAATAAAGAGCAGTCTATCTTATTTTTAAATAGAAGGGGTCATAATACGTTTGTCATGTGCAGAAGCTGTGGTGAGGTAATTAAATGTCCTCATTGTGATATGGCATATACATATCATAAGGGTAAAAATATTTTATCTTGTCATCATTGTGGAAATACTATATTAAATGTTACTAAGTGCCCTAAATGTGGAAGTGATAAGATAAGATATGTTGGTACAGGAACTGAACGTATTGAAGAAGAGGTTAAAAAATTATTACCATCAGCTAATGTAATTAGGGTAGATAGAGATACAGTTGATAAGATGGAAGATTATGAGCTTAAATTTAATGATTTTAAGAATCATAACGCTGATATATTAATTGGTACACAAATGATTACTAAAGGATTAGATTTTAATAATGTAACATTAGTTGGTGCATTAAATGCTGATATTGCTTTATATTATCAAGAATATAATGCTAACGAGGAAGCATTTAATATTTTAGAACAAGCATCAGGTAGAGCAGGACGTGGAAATAAACCTGGTAGGGTAATAATCCAGACATATAATCCTAATCATTTTGTGATAGAAAGTGTTAAAAAGCATGATTATGATGGATATTATAATATGGAAATCACTAATAGAAAATTAGCAAGTCTACCACCATATTCAACAATAATTGAGATTAAAGTTAAATCGGAAAATGTTAATTTAGCTTTTAGTGAAGCTAAAAAGATTAGAAGAAATCTTGATTCAAAAAATAATGAATCTATAATATTAGGTCCTGCAGAGGATAGTATATTTAAGAAAAATGATATTTATACATATGTTATTACTGTTTTAGCAGTTGATGATAGTATTTTAGATATGATTAAATATATTTATCCATTATATCAGGATAATAAAGATGTTTCACTTGATATTGAAAGGAGTGATTAATTTGAAAATTGTATTTATGGGTACTCCAGAATTTAGTGTTCCTATTTTGGAAGAATTAAATAATAAATATGAAATATTATTAGTAATAAGTCAGCCTAATAGAGTGAAGAAAAAGGGTGTATTTATTGATACACCAGTTGCTAAATGTGCAAAAGAATTGGGATTAAATTTAATACAGCCTGAAAAAATCAATAATGATTATGAATTAATTAAGAGTGTTGGGGCTGATGTTTTGATTACTGCGGCTTATGGTCAATATGTTCCTACAAAGATATTGGATTTATTTAAATTCAAATTAAATGTTCATGCCTCGCTATTACCTAAGCGTAGAGGTGGAGCACCTATTCAAAGATCTTTAATTGAAGGTGATAAAGTTACTGGTGTTTCTATAATGGAAATGACTAAGGGACTTGATCAAGGCTGTGTTTATGGTGTTAAAGAATATGTAATTGATGATAATGATAATTCAACTACATTATTTAGTAAACTATCTATTATAGGTAGAGATTTATTAATTAATATTATTGAAGATATTTATAATGGTAAGATTCTTGGAATTAAGCAGGATGATAATTTAGCTACTTTCTCTAAAAATATACTACCTGAAGAAGAAAAAATTAATATTGATGATACATCAATTAATATAAGAAATAAGGTAAGAGGACTTGCGATGGAGCCAGGTGCTTACATTGAATATAATGATATTAAACTTAAAGTGTATGAAGTTAGTATAATTGATTATGAAGGTAATGAGAAACCAGGCACAATTTTAAGTACTAAAAAGGGTATTAAAATTAAGACTTTAGATGGTGCGATATCACTTGATATGGTATTATATCCAGGTAAAAAGATTACATCTGGTAAAGATTTTTCAAATGGCCAAAAATTATTTAAAGATGGTGACATAATTTAGTATCATTTATGTTAAAATATTAAAGAAGGAGTGTGGTTTTATTGAAAATTACAGATTTAAAAAATAAAATAACTAATATGTTCAAGACAAACACATTCTTTCAGGATAAGTTTGGATTTGAAAATGGTATTGATATTACTGATGATAATGAGGTTTTATTTAGAAAAAATGTTGTTATTAAGAATATTATCTTAATTGCGAACATTATCTATACATTAATATTCACAATTATTTCTATCGGAGATCCATCTAATAGGAGTAACTGGCTACTTACTATATTATTATTCCCAGTGACATTTTTAATTAACCATTTATTAGGTAAGATGATTAAGCGTGGTGCTAAGGATAATTTAAGTCAAAAATTATCTATGTATTTAGCTTCATTTTATATGTTTTTATCATCTATTTTGATTTATATTAAGTTAAAATATGGTGAGACTGGTACTGATGCGAGTGGTAAGTATTTAGCTGAATGTGGATATATTTTAATATATGTATCTTTATTAATTACAGCTTTTTATCAGGATAAGAAAATGCTTAAGAATGTATTTATTTGGGTTTTAGTTGGTGTAACAATTTTGCATTTTATTGTTACATATTCGATGGTATCGATGGCTCAAGGTAAATCTATTATTCAGTTTTTAGGTGAGTTCTTTTCTGGTACAGCATTTAGGGATATATTGATTAGAACAATATTGTTAGGCTTGTATATGCTAGTATTGTATATTTATGTATCAATGACTAACTATATGCAAGATGAAAGAAAAAAAGAACAGGCTAAAAGAAGAGCTGTTCAGGAACAATATACTAATAATCTAAGTGAAATATTTAAATTTAGTATTCCAAATATTAATTATGATAACGATGAAGTTAATGAAGCATTAACATTAAGCAGAATGTGTAAAAGATTGGCTACTATTTTAAATATGGAAGAGGAAGAAATAGAAGATATTGCAAGTTATGCAAATATGTATATTGATACAAAGACTGATATTAATCTTGATGGTATAGAAAATGAAGATGAAAAATATTATAAGGTTAGAAATCAATCAGAAATTGCAATTTTAAAAATGAAAAGATTAGAATTAAAAAGAAGAGCTGAAGAAATATCTCGATATGTATTATTAGGCTATAATGATTCTGAATTCATAAAAAGACAAAGAGAAATGCTTAAGGATAGTAAATCACAAATTATTTTAATATGTGATATTTATATCAGTATGAGAAGTAATAGAACATACAAAAAAGCATATAATCATGCAAATGCTATTCAATATATGAATAATTATTTTTTGGATTATTTTGATGGTGATATTTTTTCTAATTTTATGAGATTTAGTTCTGATTTTGATACAATCTATTCGGAATAGGAGTTTATATGGAATACGAGTATATAACACATGGTGTTTGTTCAAGAAAAATTAATTTTGAAATAGATGATAATGGATTAGTACATAATGTTAGTTTTTTAGGTGGCTGTAATGGAAATTTAAAGGCTATTGGCAAATTAGTTGAGGGTATGGAAGCAACTAAGGTTATAAAAATACTTGAAGGTAATTTATGTGGAATGAGAAATACAAGCTGTGCTGATCAATTAGCAAAGGCTTTAAAGGAGAGGATATAATGAGAAGATTTTTTACATCTGAAAGTGTAACTGAAGGACATCCTGATAAGATTGCGGATCAAATTAGTGATGCAATTTTGGATGATATTTTAGCTAATGACCCTAATGGAAGGGTTGCATGTGAAACTATTTGTACAACTGGTATGGTAATGGTATTTGGTGAAATTACTACAAATCATTATGTTGATGTACAAAAAATTGTAAGACAAACTGTAACTGAAATTGGATATGTAAGAGGTAAATTTGGATTTGACGCCGATAATTTAGCTGTAATGTGTGCAATAGATCCACAATCACCTGATATTGCGATGGGTGTTGATGATGATAAGCACGAACAAGGCGCTGGTGACCAAGGTATTATGTTTGGATATGCTTGTGATGAAACTGATGTATATATGCCTATGGCTATTACTTTAGCTCATCGTTTAGCAAAGAGATTAACTGATGTTAGAAAAAATGGTACATTAAAATATTTAAGACCAGATGGAAAGACACAAGTTACTGTTGAATATGACGATAATAATAAAATTAAAAGAATTGATACTGTATTAATTTCTACACAACATTCACCTGATGTTACATTAGAAAAAATCAGAGAAGATTTAATTAAATATGTTATTAAAGAAGTTATACCAGAAGATTTAATGGATAATGATACTAAGATTTTAGTTAATCCAACTGGAAGATTTGTTATCGGTGGACCTCAGGGAGATTCTGGTTTAACTGGTAGAAAAATTATTGTTGATACGTATGGTGGTGCAGCATGTCATGGTGGTGGTGCATTTAGTGGTAAGGATCCATCAAAGGTTGATAGAAGTGCTTCATATATGGCAAGATATATCGCTAAAAATATAGTAGCGTCTGGCATTTGTAAAAAGTGTCAAATCCAAATTTCTTATGCAATAGGTGTTGCTAAACCAACTAGTGTTTTAGTTGATACATTTAATACATCAAAAGTTAGTGAAGAAAAAATTATGGAAGCAATCGTTAATAATTTTGATTTAACACCTGCTGGTATAATTAGAACATTAGATTTAAAAAGACCAATTTATAAACAAACTGCAAGTTATGGTCATTTTGGTAGAAATGATATAGACCTACCTTGGGAACATTTAGATAAGGTTGATGTTTTTAAAAATTTAAAGTAATAAGGCTTTGCAAAAAGCCTTTTTTCTTTTATTAGTAAATTTAAATCATGATGGGAATAGTACTATAACTACAAAAATCCTAGGGGTGCCTAGGATAATATATTTAGTTAGAAGTATTATTTCTTTTTCTTTTTATTGTAAATATCGACAGGTACAAATTTAGGCTTG
>JAFXXC010000056.1 GCA_017542485.1 Acholeplasmatales bacterium | reverse complement strand
TGCAAAAATATCTAAAGATAGTAAAATAGAATTAGAGAGAGCTTTAAAATTATTATCAGAAAAAGATATAGATTCATATAAGAAAGATGAATCGAAAGTAATTAAGGAGGCGGCAGAAATGATTGAAGGATATAGCGAATCAGAAATAGCAGCTATGATAAGAGACGTGAAAAAAAGAGAAGAATTCGAACGAGGATATCAAAGAGAACTTGATAGAAAAGAAGCGAGAGCTGAAGGTTTAGCCGAAGGAAAAACCCAAGGATTAGCTGAAGGATTAGTTGAGGGAAGAACTCAAGGACTAGCTGAGGGAAGAACTCAAGGATTAGCCGAAGGATTAGCTGAAGGAAGAACTCAAGGGTTAACTGAAGGAAGAGTTGAAGGTGCAAAACAAAATCTTGAATCAAATATTAAGATAATGTATAGCAATGGATTTGATATCGATACTATAGCCAAAGCATTAAGCCTTGATGTTAATTACGTTAAAAATGTATTAAATAAATAATATAGAATTAGTCTTAAATGTCTATTTATAATAGTGTTTAAGACTTTTTCATTTGTTGAAAAAATAAATATGATATGATAAAATATGCATAGTTTATGGAGGTTGCTTATGAATAATATATTGGTAACTGGTGGAACTGGATATATTGGTTCTCACACAGTGGTTGAATTATTGAATTTAGATTATAATGTTGTTATTGTTGATAATCTAGCAAATTCAAAAAAAATCGTTTTAGATAGAATTAAATTAATAACTGGAAAGATGCCTAAGTTTTATGAAGGTGATATAAGAGATAGTGAAATATTAGACAAAATTTTTAACGAAAACAAGATTGACTGTGTTATTAATTTTGCTGGTTTGAAAGCAGTTGGAGAGTCTGTTAAGATGCCACTTGAATATTACAATAATAATATTTATGGTGCATTAGTATTACTCGATTCAATGAGAAAACATAACGTATTTAATTTTGTATTTTCTTCAAGTGCAACAGTATATGGAGATCCTGAAATTGTTCCTGTTGATGAGAATTCACCTATTGGAGGAACTACAAATCCGTATGGAACTACAAAACTATACATTGAACAAATTTTAAGAGATTTATATAAATCTGATAACAGATTTAATATTGCAATATTAAGATACTTTAATCCTATCGGGGCTCATCCTTCTGGATTAATGGGTGAAGATCCAAATGGCATCCCTAATAATTTGGCTCCATATATCACTCAAGTTATGGTTGGTAAGAGAGATCATTTAAATATATTTGGTAATGATTATCCAACTAAGGATGGAACATGTATTAGAGATTATATTCATGTATGTGATTTGGCTTACGGACATGTTTGTGCTATTAAGAAATTAAATGAAAATCCAGGGGTTGTAACATATAATTTGGGTACAGGTACTGGTTCATCAGTAATGGATGTTTTACATGCTTTTGAAAAAGCATATGGCAAGCCAATTAAATATGAATTTGCTCCTAGAAGAGCAGGTGATGTTACTGCAAATTATACAACACCAGCTAAGGCAGAAAAGGAAATAGGTTTTAAGGCCAAATATAATATAGATGATATGGCAAGAGATGCTTGGAATTGGCAAAAGAATAATCCTAATGGATATGAAGAATAATAATTATATGGGTGTCTTTGACACCCTATTTTAATGGTGATAATATGATTAGACTTGATAAAATGCTTGCCCATATGGGATATGGGTCAAGAAAAGAAGTAAAAGAATTAATAAGAAAAGGATATGTTTCAGTTGATGGGGAAATAGTAAAATCCGATGATATAAAAGTTGATGAGAATAATGAGGTCATAATATGTAATGAAGTCATTAATTATGATGAGTTTATTTATTTGATGCTTAATAAGCCGGATGGCTATATTAGTGCTACATTTGATAACAAATTACCTACTGTTTTAGATTTGATTTATGGATATGAATCAAGAAATCTATTTCCAGTAGGAAGATTAGATATTGATACATATGGATTATTGATTTTGACTAATGATGGAAAACTTGCTCATAAACTATTGTCACCTAAAAATCATGTTGCTAAAAAGTATTATTTAAAATATGATGGCAAGTATGATGAATCTTTTATTGAAATATTTAATAAAGGAGTTAAGATAGAGGATTATATTACTAAACCAGCTTTATTTGAAGATTTAGGAAATAATGAAGCATATATGACAATAAGTGAAGGTAAATTTCATCAGGTTAAAAGAATGATGGAATATGTTGGATGTCATGTTACCTATTTAGAAAGAGTATCATTTGGAAATCTTAATTTGGATCTAAATTTAAAGCGTGGAGAGTTTAGACCATTAACTATAGAAGAAATACAAAAGTTAAAAGAAAACTAAACTGGTGTAATATATTAATATATTTTTATAATAAATAATATGTAAAAAGTCCTAAAATAGTAGTTAAATACGAATTTTAGGATTTTTTGCTAAAAAAGATAAAATTCTTGTTGACATTAAATTTTTAAAATGCTATACTTAAAAGGCACTGCAACCCAAGTGCGTGCAAATAATACATAAATATGGTTGGGTAGCGAAGAGGCTAAACGCGGCAGACTGTAAATCTGCTCCTTAGGGTTCGGTGGTTCGAAACCACTCCCAACCACCACCTATTATATTAGAAATAATATATTAGAAATGTTCTTTGAAAACTATATATGACGAACTTGAACGTTAAGAATTAAAAAACAATTCTTTTAAACAATGAATGAGCAGAGATGCTCCAAATATATTTTTTGGAGAGTTTGATCCTGGCTCAGGATTAACGCTGGCGGCGTGCCTAATACATGCAAGTCGGATGGTTAGCTTGCTAACCATGGCGAACGGGTGAGTAACACGTAGG
>JAFXXC010000055.1 GCA_017542485.1 Acholeplasmatales bacterium | reverse complement strand
CCAATCCCCAATCCCCAATCCCCATTTATTTCTTTTTTATTTTTTCAAAAGATAACAATTAATTTCTTAAATAAATATTATATATATTTTTTCTATATATTATTCCTGTTAAAACATAAAATAAATAGAAAATAGTTAAAAAAAGATATCAATTTAAATAAATTGTTTATTAATATTGTTTATTCAATTTTTATTATTTAAAATACTTGTGGTTCACTTAATCTGAAATAAGGATAAAAAGAAATTTTATTTCCAATTTTAGAACTAAATCTACTTTTAACAGGAATTTCTCTATTTGGATAATCATTTACAGAGTAAATACGTACCATCCAATAGTAAGTAGTATAAGCTTCTTTAAAGTGTCTCAATTTAACTTGTTTTCTTCCAATAACATATCCTCTAACCACATCATATCCACCTTCTCCTCTTTGTCTAACTTCATCAAATCTATAATAGGAGAATTTATACATCATAGAATTAAGCATAGTTTCAGATGCACCAGAATCAGTCCTATATCCTCCCTTCAAATAATTATCTTCTTTTATCCTAGGATAATACCCTGCAGCAATTCTTATCATCCAAATAAACTTATTTATATCATCTCCCGAATAGCCCGAATAACCTCCAAAAATAATTAAAACATAATTAGCATCTAACATCTTACAAATTCTAAAAGATTCTTCTTCATCAGTGGCCATAGCAGCACCAACTGTAGCAATATGAGTAGTATTCCAAGTATTATTATCAACAATAACTGCCCTATTTGACATACCGGCAATTTGATATCCATAATCCCACCATGAAACTATTTTACTATCAGGTTTACTGTTCATTCTTAACCAATAATATGCTTCTCTGAAATCATCTACAATATGCCTTTGACCATATCGATCTTTGTTTGCCAGAATAATAGATGGGGAAGAATATGCTTCGGCTGAAACCCATGTACAATGGAAAATATATTGAATTAATAGATATGCAATTGCCAAAACAAAAACACCAACAAATTCTAATCCATATCTATATACTTTTTTACCTTTTGTTTGTTCTGAACCTTCATAATAAGTGTCTAATTTATCTTCTTCTTCGTTATAATTTTTCATTTGGTCAACAAAGAAATGAATTAATTCACTTATACCTATACCACTAAGTAAGCAAAGTGCTGGAGAAGATAATAACAAAAGACGAACCATAACACATGAGAAATAAATGGAACAAACACCGAAAACAGCAACAAATAATTTACCATTAGTTTTATCTAAGAGACAATAATATAGACCTAATGGACCAAAGACTAAAAGTCCTTGTAAATCAAAGAAAAATGCACTCCATGTTGTTGGTTGATGTTCTGAAACAGAGGCAACAATTGGTATATATTTACTTGCATAAGTAGGATCTAATAAAGTTAAAATTCTGCTTCCAAATTGAATATATCCTTTGAATGTTAATACTAAAAAGGCCAAACCAAATAGGACAGCCAAGGCAAACATAGCAAATCCTAATAATCTATTATATAGTTCATCACTTAAATTTGATTTGATAAATCTAATTAACATTATACTGTTTAATAGAATAAAGACACCATGAGAAAGGAAATGTTCACTGGATTTCAAAGCACCAAACATAACAAATGGTACTTGCATACATAATAAAGTACCCATAATATAAAATACTGTATATGAAGTATAAATTTTTATATCATGTCTACCGATAATGACTAAGAATAAAGTATATAAAGGAATTAAATTGATAATAAATACATATCCACCCCAGGCACTTACCATATAAAAATATAATAAGGCACATATTGTAGACCATAATATAGACCCTGTATTAACACTTTTTATATAAAAGTAAAAAGTCATAATTAAAGCAGTAATAGCAACAGCTTCATTATCGTAACTTCCGGCAACTGAACGAGAAATATATCCTGGGACAATGGCTATAAGTAATGCAGTTAATAAACCACTATCACTTCTACCTGTGACTTCTTTAACAAAGAAATAAGCTGTTATTGCTGTTATAGAAGCAAATAAAGGAGCTAAAAAGACACATATATTACGGATGTCAACAGGGAATAAAAATGTGTTGCATATCCAGTGAATTGCAGATGAAGTAAACATAATACCTGGATATGTTGTACCCCCTATGATACGACCTAAAGGATACCAGGATTCAGGATCATACCAGTTCCAGAAAGAATAGGCACCTTCACTTGTAAGGTATTTTGTAACTCTGAAATTAAACCAGGGATCAAATTCATGGATAATTACTTCAAATCTAATAACTGAAAAAATACGGATAATAAAAGCTAAGAAGCATATTAGTCCTAAAGTGGCTAAAGTTATACTTGGTGCAGCTCTTTTACCAATTCTTTGGAATTTTTCAAAGGAAGTTTCTACATCTTCAGATTCTTCTTCATAATTGATTTTATTGTCTTTTTCCTTCATTTTTTAAATAATAAATTATATTAATATTTAATATATTTTTTTAAAGATATATTTGTTTAGATAGTTTTAATATGGGGATTGGGGATTGTGGATTGG
>JAFXXC010000054.1 GCA_017542485.1 Acholeplasmatales bacterium | reverse complement strand
TAATAAGCTTAAGCTTGAGGCATATGACGTATCTTTAAGTGAAAGCTCTATTGGTGATAGTGCAGAATTTAAGCATAACCTAATAATTAATCTAGATAAGACTAGATTTGGAGAAAAGGAAAGAAGTAGAGAGCTTGCTGACTATAATTATGGATTATTATGTTTAACATTCGATCATTTCTATGGTGTTAAGCAAGCAAAGGGTATTACTTCATTTGATGAATTCTGTACATCTAAGAATGTAAAGAATGATTTGAAATCTACTACGATAAAGACATATAGTGAGGCTTTAGCAAAGACACTTCAAAAGGAACTTAATGATGCGCATACTGCTATTAGCTCATTAAGTGTATTTGAGGATCCTAGAGGTGCAGATTATATCTCATATGGTGAAAAATATAAATCTGCTAAAAATGATGAAATACTTCGTGGAACAGCTACTTTAAATGGTAAGAGATTTGAGGTAAATGGATCTGAGCCAATTAAAATCGAAGGAGATACTGCATTTATAGCATTTGATAAATTCACTTCATTTGGTTTATTATCTGGTTTAAATCAATATACTGAAGATCCTAGTGATTATGCAGCCTATAATGCATACAATGGTTTAGGAATTGTTTGTTCTTCATTGAATATAATTGCTAATAATAAGGATGTTAAAAATGTTGTATTAGATGTTACAGCTAATACTGGTGGCTTATTAAATGTAGTACCATTTATTGCAGGTATTACAACTCCAGATCCAATTATGTATCTAAGAAACACTGTAAGTGGTCAGGTTACTGAATATCACTATACTACATATTTAAATGGTGACCCTGATTTAACTACACTTGCAAATAAATATAATTTCTATGTTATGACATCTAAATATTCATTTTCTTGTGCAACTGCACTTCCAACTATGCTTAAGGGAACTAATGTTAAGATAATTGGCGAAAAGGGTGCAGGTGGAACTTGCCCAGTATTTAAATGTAATGATGCGTGTGGTTCATCATTCCTAATGTCTGGTATTTATACTATTAATTATAAGGATGGTAATGAATATAAGGATAATGAGGATGGAGTGCCAGTAGATATCGCAATTGCTGAAGCCGATTTTTATGATTACCAAAAGGTAATTGCTTTAATCAAAAATAATCAATAAATAGCTTATTTAAAACTTGCAGTAGCTACTATATAGCATTTGCAAGTTTTTATTTAGTTTTATATTCTTAACATATGGTATTATGATAATTTTCTTTACAGGATTAAGAGATTTTAACAAGATTGTTACAAAGGGAGATTTGGACAGGTTCATATTAAGACCTAGAGGTGTATTATTTCAAATATTGTCATCTAATTCAGATTGGTTTGTGGCAAGTTACACTATTTTTAGAAAAATAGAAAAGAATAAATAAATGATATTGTTAATGTGTTATAATTATAAATAATAAATCGAATCCAGGTGATATAATGAAGAAAAAAATATATGGATCACTGTTATTAAATTTATTTACAATGGTATCAGTTATTGTATGTGTAATAATTTTAGCATCAAGAGGACCTAAAACATTTAGAATGTTTACAACACAGTCAAATGTTGTTAGTGGTATTGTTGCGGCAATAATAGTGATATTTGACATATTAATATTATTAAAGAAGCGTAATGAATTACCAGAGTGGTTAAAAGTTGTAAAAATGGTTACGACTACTGGAGTAACATTAACATTTTTGGTTGTTGTATTTTATTTGGGTTTTGTTGCAATATCACAGGGTTATAGTTATTTTGTTTTATTTAGAAGTACAAATTTATTTTTCCATTTTCTAACTCCTGTTTCTGCAATATTATCATTCTTATTATTTGAAGGAAGTAACAAAATTAAATATAAATATACATTCTTAAATATGATACATATGGTTGGATATACTATTTTTTATTCTATTAATGTTTTTACACATTTAAAAGAAGATGGTAGTGTTGATAGAAAATACGATTGGTATTATTTTGTATTAGGCGAGAACTGGACATTTATATTTGTTGTTTTGGGCATGATCATAATAACTTATGGTATTGGCTTTGGTTTATGGTGGATAAATAAGAAAGCATACTTAAAAATTAATAATTACTAGTTAAGTAATCTAAGCAGGAATTATCCTGCTTTTTATATTATTCAAAATGATTTTGAATTGTTCTAAATAACATAGTATAATTATAAAGATTTCTTTTATTATATATGAAGGGTTTTAGTGATTATGGTTTTAGGAAAAGCATACAAAGAAAATTCAATATTAATAATGTTTATATATTTCTTTTTATTAATTGCTTCAATAGCGGGTATTGTTTTTATTACAATCTATTTAGATAAAATAGTTTTAAAAATAACATTATTTGTTGTTTTGGGACTATTTATAGTATTGCTTACATATTTTCCATATGTTGTATATAAAAATAAAAAAGCACCAGATAGTATTATTATATACAATTCATTTGATGAAACTATTACTATAAACACATACAAAAACAAATATAAAATTAATATATCAGATATTAGTGCCATTACAATTCATAATATTAGTGTAATATATATTATTACTAGTGAAATATATGTTCGTAAATTATATTTTTATTTAAATGATGGTACTAAAATAAAAACACCTGAAATAATAGATGCATATGAAGTATATGAAAAATTAGATGAAATAGTATATAAAAATAGAGAATATCAAGAAATAATAAAAGACCAATTATTAGATAAGTTAGATGGTTGGGGTTCAAGAAAAGAATATCCAGCAATAGTTAGTATTTTAATAGCTTTATTTATACCTTTTTTTGGTTTGTTTTTCGTACAAAACCAAAATGAATTTAAAGAATTAAAAAATGGTAAAGCAACAGGATTAATGGCAGTAGCTTATGTAATAAGCGCATTTTGGGTTTTTGCGATATTACTTATAATTAATATATTATAATCTGGTAATATATTATAATCTGGTGAATTTATGGATTTTTTGATTGAAATTATTGTTGAGATATTTGGAGAAATAATATTAGAATTGTTTTGCCATTTTGTTGCATGGTTAATATCATTAGTAATTGCTGATATAGATTCAAATTCATATAAGAGAAAAGTTATTAAAATAACTACTTATTCCATTTGCTTAATAGCATGTGTTGTATTATTAATATTAAGCTTTGTATATGCTAAAACAGCATACGCCCTTTTAGCATCAATATTCATATCTATTAATATGTTTATATTAGGATTAAGAGTAATTAATGATACATATTTTAACAATAAGCAAATCACGATTACATCTATTATATTAACAAGAATTTCAAGGATAACATTTTATGTATTAGTATTTGTATTCTTAGATACATTAAATTCAGAATCAGCAAAGATAACATTAATTACAATTACATCTATATTGATGTTTATTTTGGTATGTATTGATTTGTATAGGATTAATAAATATAGAAAAAATAGGAAAGATAATATTAATATATATTGATAAAATATCAAATAATGATAATTAAAGGAGTAAACATAAAGATGCGGGCAGGAAGTTGGATTCCTGCCTTTTTAACAACCAATTGTTTTAAATATTTTTAAATATGTTATAATATAGTATAAGAAGTACTGTTTTTATTATGTTAATATTATTTTTTATAATTATTTTTTCAGCTTTTCAAACGAGCCTACTATAAATAAATCAAGAGATATTTGAAAAAATATTTAAAGTTTATTTATATCAAGCATAAAAATCCTCGATTTAGAGATTTTTTAAAACGAGGATGAATGAAACACCTGGATCTTTGAAAATTTTATATGGTTATTTTTGTGGAGTAAAAGTCTTTTTATTCTTTAAAAGAGAGAAGATAACTCTTGTGAGTTTTTTGTCAATATGACCAATTGCTACATAATGATGTTTACCTTCATTAATCTTTTTAAGATAATAATCTTTAAATGTTTTATTACTATGCCAAATTAAAGATGATGCTTGGTGAATAGCCCATCTTAAGTATTTAGAACCACGTTTTGATACTTTTGTATGTGAAGCTTCAAATTGCCCAGATTGATATACGCCAGGGTCTAATCCTGCAAATGCTAATAATTGATCTGCTGATGTGAAATTATTAATGTCACCTATTTCAGATATAATCATTGCACCTGTAATGATGCCAACCCCTGGAATAGATGTAATAATTTTCCCGTATTCAGTTTCGTTTAATTCAATTTCAATTTGTTTATTATATATTTCAACTTGTGATTGATAAAAGCGAATCATATCAATTGTATGTTGAAGCTCAAATGCTAGATAGTCTTCCGATTGTCCTATTGTTGTTTTAGCAGTTTCAATTATCTCATGGGCGCTAGTTTTACAAGCATGATGAATCAATTTATTAATACTTGATTCATGAGCCCTAGCTAGTCTTTTAGGCGTAGGATATGCATATAGAATATTTAATACTGATTCACCATAATCAGATGAAAAAAGACTTATAAACTCAGGAAATATCACATTTACTAGCCTTTGAAAGATTAGTTTTTGCTGAGTTTGTTGCTTAACTAATGTAAATCTTTGTCTTGTTAATGATTTTAAAGCGTCAATGTGGTATGATGATATTGTATAGGGTTTGAAGTCAAATCGATTCTTATCTAGGAATCTACAAATGGCTTCGGCATCTATCTTATCGTTCTTGGTTTTACGTACCGTAGATGCCTTCCTGTCCATATTGGTTAAAATGGGATTGATTAAAGAGACTTGGTAACCTGCTTTAATCAAAAATAGAAGAACATTCTTACAGTAGTGCCCAGTTGATTCTAATCCTATACGCACATTTGAATCTTTAGTTGACTCCACAAAACTCTGAATTGAATTGTGGAGTTTTTTATATCCTTCAAAATCATTCTTGATAGTGAAGGAATTCTTAGAAAATACTTCACCTGTATCTCTAAGTAGAAAGCAGTCGTGTTTTTGTGAGGCCACGTCTATACCTACATAAATCATAATATCAAATCCTTTCATGATTAACACTGGTGCTACCTACAATTTCTAATTCACGTTACCTCGTTATTGATGTACCAATCACTTTTGTGTTGTAACCTACTCATAACCATATAGAATTTAAAACTGTAGCCATTACCTCCTTTAACCAGTCAGGCTGTAAGGTGAAAAATAATAGTCTACAGTGTTATCAAAATAATATTAACATGTATTCAATAATAATTGGATATTAAATAGATGTTTATGTATTAACATCATTAAATATTTAATACAAATCTATTATACGAGGTGAAAGAGATGAAAAAGATAAGGTTTTTTGTTGTTTTATTTGGAGTTATGAGTTTGTTTATATTAATGTCTTGTGGTAGTAAATTACCAAATTCCAAATATGAGAAAGTTGCGTTTGCATTTAATGGAGTTGAACAGAGCTTAAAAAATATTAAGCTTACTTCTGAAGAAGTAGTTAATAAGAAATTAGATTATGAAGTTGATAAATTATTAGCTGCTAAGGTCAATACAGATGCATATTCAGTGATTGATAATTTATATGTAGATTCTGATAGTCAAGGAGATAAGATTGATGAATTGGAATATAATCAACCACCTATGATACAATTTCAATATTTAAAGGCAATATTAGATGATACTGGTAGTGATTTCGAATTTGGAACTAAATATTATTCTAATATCACTAATTCAATTTATTATGATATTGAAGCAGGTAAGAAGAAAGATAGCAGTGATACAAATTATAAGTGGGATTATAATTTTAAACTAGCTTTAGAAGTTAATATTGATGATAATGATTTAATTACTTGTGATGTATCATTTGATGTTAAGCTTACAAAAGGATCTACTGAATATAATATGGATTGGTATGTTGGTATGGAGCTTGATTATGATATGAATAATAAAGATCCTAATTATAAGCTTAATATGATGACAGACGATGGAAATATAAAGGGTGAATGTATACTTGAAAATGATTATGTTGAGGTTAAGGATAGTAAGATTACTGAATGGAGAAAATTTGTTTTAGAATCTGATAGAAAAGTAGTAAAGGATAGTTCTCATCCTAATTTTGATTCATACATAAATGAAGGAATAGAATATACTATTGGACATCTAAAATGGTATAAGAATTCTAATTTAAGAAAGCTTATGGATAATAAAGGCAATAATAAGAAAATTGCCGCAAATGCTTTATTTAATGCTGGTTTAAATGTAACTGACATTAATGGTGCTGCATTCACTAATAAAAATGGAACAGAAAATGACAAAATTAAGACATTCTATAATGAATTTTCAAGGATAAGTGGATCAGATATTTTATATAGCTTACTTCCAGATGATGATAAAGACCCAGAAAAAGATAAAACAAAACCAGCTGGAATTATAGTAATGCTTGATGAAAATACTGCCTTCCAAACTCAAAATTATATTGTTAAGAATGTATCAATGAATGAACTATTTACTGATCCAGAGGCTTGGAAGAATCAAGCTCAAGATAAATATATTCTTCCAAAAATATATTATACTAACGCTGATGGAGAGGTTCTTGATAGAATTACTGATTTAACTCCATTTAGGTATTATATTGTTAAAGGAAATGCAGAATCACTAGTTTCTAATGGCTCTCTAATTGCGGATATCTATCAACAATTTGACAAACCTGAAATGGTTGATATTAAACTTGTTCATGGCGATTATTTTACATTTATTAAAGATGTAAAATTTACTGAATCAGCATATAAAAAGGATGACGGTCAAAAAACTGCCGATATGAAGGAATTAGTTGAAGCTGGATTCCCTGCATTTATTGGTGAAAAAATAACTATCGCCAAGAATGATAATAATGACTTCACAATAGCAGATTCTACAGATAAGGAAAGACAATTATATTATGATTCTCTTAAAAATTATGGATTCTTCCGCGCTGATTCACAAGGAGATTACTTTGTAAAAGAGGCAGAAGAAAAAATTCTTACAGTTAGATGTAATTGGGATAATGATGTTCTAGCATTTAATACTATAGATGGAAATCCTTATGAAGAATGGAATAGTAATAAAACAAAGGAATACTTAGATGGTATTGAAATACCACAGGTTACTGGTGAAAAAATACATATTGAATATAGAGAAAATCAAGATAATACAAAAGAGATTCAAATATGGAATATTCAATATTATGAAAAACAAAATTATTTAGAATCTATTATAAATAATAATTCTGATTATGTTTTTGATGGTGGATATGGACTTAGATATAGAATTCCTGATGATGCTAACAATATTTATTATGAAGTAATATTTGAATCTGTTGATAATGACGGATTAATTATTAAGTGTGAGTCTCATGATATTTTAAGATCAAAAATTACAATTGATGGAAAAGATTATCCTGCAAGTATTAATTACTCTGAACACTCTCCTGAATACTATTTTGTAACACCATATGTAGCTAAGAATACAGTTATTACGTTTACTCCAATTAATTTTGATGTTACAAGTGCAGAACCTAATACTACATCTGATATCTTAACATTTAGTGGATTAACTATAACTCCTACATATTATGAAATGGCAAAATATAAATTTACATTTGATGGTTATTTTAAGGAAGAAAAGATAGTATCTTTAGGATTCTATTGTGAAGGTGAATATAGTAGTAATAATTTTATGTTGTTTAGAGAGGATAAGAATAATCCAGGAGAATATATTCCTATAGGACATTTCCATTATGACTCTCAATATAATTGCTTCATTTCAGAAGAAATTTATTTAGAGGTTGGAACTAAGCTTTATGTTAAGAATGGAAAGGGAGAAAACGAGAATATTACTTTCGATGTAGAAGGCATTGAAAATGGTATTGTAAAGACATATGGAAATTATAGATTTGCAATGTATGCATCTAATCCAAATGTTGTAGTCGTATATGAGAATTTCTATAACGGAGGAGCATTTAAAGATCAACAACTATCATTAGTGTTAGTTGATACAGTTAATTATAAAGACTATATCACCAAAGGAACATTTACTTATGATGATAATAGATTTATTTTACAGGTTAATTTAGAAGCTAATGATGTGATTGCAGTTTATGATCAAAAGAATGAAATGCCTATTCATGATTTTGTCTTTAATGTAGAAGGCATTGGAAGTGGATTTGTATGGACAACTGGAACTTATAATCTTGCAATATATAAAACAAATCCTAAATCTGTTGTAGAGTATGTCCAAGAATAAATATTTAATACATAAGTCAATCCTTCGGGATTGGCTTTTGTTTGTATGTCGGGCATGTTATATGTCTAGGGTGAAAGTCCCAAGAGAGGTAGTTGTCGCCAACTCGATAGCAACTTGCAAAGCGTAAACCAGTAATGGAGCGTGAAAAGAAGCAATAGCGAAACCGTGGCTCAAT
>JAFXXC010000053.1 GCA_017542485.1 Acholeplasmatales bacterium | reverse complement strand
GGTAATTTGCGAAAACCCTAAGCATAAGCAAAGACAGGGATAAGATTTATTATTAATTTTTAATTAATTTATATTTAATTTGTTAGAAAGGAAAGGTGCAATTTATGGCACGTATTGCAGGAGTAGATATTCCAAATGAAAAGAGAATCGTAATTTCATTACAATACATTTATGGTATCGGTGAAACTACAGCAAAAAATATTTTAAAGGATGCGGGTGTTTCAGAAGACATTCGTACTAAGAATTTAACTGAAGAACAATTAAGCGCAATTCGTTCTCAAGTATCTAAGATTAAGGTTGAAGGTGATCTTCGTAGAGAAGTTGCCCTTAACATTAAACGTTTAATGGAAATTGGATGCTATAGAGGTATGCGTCATCGTAAAGGATTACCTGTACGTGGACAAAATACTCGTAATAATGCAAGAACTCGTAAGGGTCCAAGACATACTATAGCAAATCATAAGAAGTAATAGGAGGATATAAGAATTATGGCACGTAAGGTTACAAAACGTCGTGTGAAGAGAAATTGCCCTACAGGTGTTGCTCATATTCATTCGACTTTCAATAATACAATAGTTACTATCACTGATCCTCAAGGAAATGTAATTTCTTGGAGTAGTGCTGGTGCATTAGGCTTTAAGGGTAGTCGTAAGTCAACTCCTTTCGCCGCTCAAATGGCTGCTGAAGCTGCTGCTAAGAGTGCAGTAGATCAAGGTGTAGCTAAGGTTGAAGTATCAGTAAAGGGTCCTGGTCAAGGACGTGAAGCTGCTATTCGTTCATTAACAGTTGCTGGTCTTGAAATTACAGCAATCACTGATGTTACACCAGTTCCACATAATGGTTGTCGTCCACCAAAGCGTCCTAGAGGATAATTTGGGATTGATAATTTAGAAGTAAAACTAAATATTAAAACTTAAATCTAACAAACAGGAGGCCCATTAATGAAAGATTTAAAATTTGAAAAACCAAGAACAAATGTAGAAGAAATTTCTAACGAAGGAAGATATGGTAAATTTGTTATTTCTCCACTTGAGAGAGGCTTTGGTATTACATTAGGTAATGCTTTACGTAGAACTTTACTTTCTTCACTTCCAGGTGCTGCAATTGTTAATGTAAAGATTGACGGTGCTGAACATGAATTTCAAAACGTTGATGGTATTGTAGAAGATGTAATTACAATTATTTTGAATTTAAAGAGAGTTGTATTAACAGTTGATTCAGATGATCCTAATTATGAAAAGGTTGTTGAGATTCAACATGGTGAAGGTGAAGTAACAGCTGCTGATATTATTCATGATAATGATATTAAGGTTGTTAATCCAGAACTTCATATCGCTACAGTATCTGCAGGCGGAAATTTACATATGTTCTTAACTATTCGTCGTGGAGTTGGATTTGTAAGCTCTGTTCAAAATAAGGAGTATACTAAGAGCATTGGTGTTATTTCTATTGATTCAATTTATACACCAATTGTTAATGTAGCATTCAACGTTGAAAAGACTCGTGTTGAGAATGTTAATGTTGCTTCATTTGATAAACTTGAAATTGAAGTTACAACTAATGGTTCAATTACTGCAAAAGAGGCTTTAGCTATTGCTTCTAAGATGATGATTGAACACTTAAATGTAGTTGTTGAATTGAGTGAGAAGGCTACTGAAACTGATTATATGGTTGAAGCAGAAGATGACACTCAAAATCGTAAGTTAGAAATGACTATTGATGAATTAGACTTAACAGTTCGTTCATACAATTGTTTAAAGAGAGCTGGTATCAATACAGTTCTTCAATTATCTGAGAAGACTGAAGAGGATATGATAAAGGTTAGAAACCTTGGTAGAAAATCCTTAAAGGAAATCAAAGAGAAGCTTGAAGCATTGGGCTTAAGCTTTAAGAAAAACTAATAAAGGAGATTTGAATTATGGCATATAGTAGATTACGTCGTAGTTCTGATGCTAGAAAGGCATTACTACGTGACTTAGTAACAGATTTAATACTAAATGGTCAAATTGAAACTACAGTAGCTAAGGCAAAAGAGCTTAAGCGTCTTGCTGATAAAATGGTTACTTTAGGAAAGACTAATACTCTTCATTCTCGTCGTCAAGCTGCAACTTTAATCCGCTTCGAGAAGGATGAAGAAGGTAAATTCGCTATTCAAAAGTTATTTGATGAAATAGCACCAAAGTTTGCTAATCGTAACGGTGGATATACTCGTGTAATTAAGACTGGTTTCCGTCGTGGAGATGCAGCACCAATGGCAATTATTGCTTGGGTTGAGTAATTTATATTAAAATTGTGGGATATTATGTCCCACTTTTTTGCATTTAAAACAAAGATAGTGTAAAATATAGTATATTCAACGAGGAGTGGTTAATATGAAAAAAATAAAACTCATTATTTGTATAGTCCTATTCACTTTTTTTGGTGTAATACTATCATCATGTAGCAATGCTATTGATGAATTTAAATTTGATAAAGATAATGTATCAATTGAAATTGGTGAATCACTACAATTATCAAGTGTATCTAATGAAACAGGAGTAATTAATTACTTCAGCAGTGATGAAACAATTGTTACTGTAGATAAAACAGGTAAGGCACTAGGAGTAGGAAGAGGTAATGCAATAGTATATGCACTATTTAAAAATGAGCCATATAGATGTAATGTTAGAGTGACTGCTCAAACAACTAATCCAACTGTATATGAAAGAGAAGTTCAACTTGATTCAAATATTGAAAAACTTGGTGTTGATATTAAACTTCCAGGTAAAATTCAATTTAATGGATACAATACATTAATTGCTTTTGATGAAAGTTTTAAGATGCAATTTGAATTTAATCTTTTAAAAGCTCCTTCTACGAAGAATGGTGATACTGTTACTGTAACAGAAAGTGAACAAGTAAAGAAAAATATATCTACTATTTATCTAATAATGTCTTTACTAAATACTAATTCAAGATCAGCTAATTATAAAAAGTTTTATGATGTTATAAAAGAAACATATTATGCAATTTGTGATTTAGAAGGAGAAGCATTGAATAACAAAATTGTTGAATTAAAGGATTTAACAGTTTATGGTTATTTCACAAATACTTACTTCTCATTAGGATTACTTACTGAAGGTAATGCAAAAGCATATATTCATTCAACACAAGAAGTTGGCCTATTAGCAAAAATAAAGAATATTTATGATACTATTTCTCAATTCTTAGCTTCTGGTACTGATTTACAAAAGATTGATTATATTAAGATTACCGAAAGTATGACTGGAGATTTGCTAAATACTGAAACTTTAAACAAATTAAAGCAATATCAAAATGTGATAAGCACATTGATTTATGTTATTTTCGGAGATTTACAGATTAATAAAACAACTATGACAGAGGGAAAGCCAGATCAAAGATTGACTTTGACAGTATTATCTGATGGAGTTAAAAAAATTAATGAATTGATGGCTAATTCAAAAATAGAAGAATTAAAAATATTCGATTTTAAAGCAATTAATGCTGTCATTGATATTTCAAAAGATATGAGTACAAATTATAACAATATTAAGAATATAACATTAAATGCAACAACAAATTTGTTACAAGATATTGATTTAAGTGTATCTATTAATATGGGTGATATTCTAAAGAATACTGATAATTTAGTTTATAAATACGAGACAAAACATCAGGAATTCGAAAAAATGGAAGTAACTCAATAGGGACGTGATTTTATGGAAGAAATTATGATGCAAGGCACTGACGTTGTTAAAATATATGATAATGGTCAGTTAAAGGTAAAAGCAGTAAAGGGAATGACCTTTACTATAAAAAAAGGTGAATTAGTTGTTATATTGGGACAATCAGGTGCTGGTAAATCAACATTACTAAACCTAATAGGTGGAATGGATTATGTAACAGAAGGCTCACTTGTCATAGGTGGAAAAGATATAGCTAAATACAGTCCTAAAGAATTAATAGATTTTAGAAGAAACGATATAGGTTTTGTATTTCAGTTTTATAATTTAATGCCTAATTTGACAGCAAAGGAAAATGTTGAACTTGCTTGTGAATTAAAAAAGGATGCATTAGATCCAGTTCAAGTTTTAGAATCAGTTGGATTAGGAGATAAGGTTAACAACTTTCCTGCCCAATTATCTGGAGGAGAACAACAAAGAGTATCTATTGCTCGTGCAATAGCGAAAAACGCAGATATAATACTTTGTGATGAGCCTACAGGTGCTCTAGATTATGAAACAGGAAAAGAAATATTAGCATTACTTGCTAAGCAAGCAAGAGAATACAAAAAAACAGTTATTATTGTTACACATAACTCAGCATTAGCTGAAATGTGTGATCATTTAATAAGAGTAAAAAACGGTCTTATAGCTTTGGATGTGTATAACGAAAATCCAAAGGATATTAAGGATATTGAATGGTAAGTAATAAAATTTATATTAAGACAATAGCTAAGACAATTAAGTCTAAGTTTGTCCGTTTCTTAGTTAATGCATTAATTGTTATGATGGCGATAGCTATTGCCGCGGCTTTAGGAATGCTACCATTTTCTTTTAAGGATAGTTTTGTAAAAAATTTTACTAATTACACTTCCCCTGATATTATTTTAAAATGTACAAATGAAAAAGGCTTTTCTAAAGAAGACGAAGAAAAGGTAAAAGGAATAAATAATGTTAATCAAATATATTCTTTCTTTAGTATTGATTTATTAAATGATGGAAAATATGAAAGATTATATTTTATGGACATTTATGGTAATGATATAGCAAGTCCTAAGCTTGTTAGTGGAAGAATGCCAAAGAATTACAATGAGATTATAATTAATAAAAATGTTGATGAAACAGTTAATTATAAGATTGGTGATAAAATTGTATTCAGTGATTATTTATTTGATTTAAATCAAAAGAATAAAGAATTCACTATTGTAGGTGTAGTAGATAATCCACTTTATTCAACTATGCACCCAGAAAGGGCTAATGTAAAAGATAAAGAAGAATATGTAGATTCTATCTTCTATATTAATTTAGATACAGTACCTAAAATGATTACTGATAGACTTCCTAAGACAGATATGTATGTCACTATGAAAGAAAAGTCAAATTATATGACTAGTGAATACGAAAATGAGAGCTATGCTTTTGCAGAAAGTATTAAAAATGCTTTTCCAGGAAGTGTTTTAGTTAGAGATAACAAAGATAACATACCTATGAATAGTGTTTTAATACTTACTTTAGGTGAAAATACGGGGTATGGATTATTCTACAATTACAATAAGAAAATAAATGTAATAGCAATAATATTTCCAATTATATTTATTGTTGTTTGTGGTTTGGTAGTTTATTTAATAGTTACAAGATTAATAGCTGATGAAAGACAAATGATTGCTTGTTATTATTCACTTGGTGGTTCTAAACGAAGAATTATAATCAAGTATTTAGCATTTAGTATGATATCAACCTTAATTGGTGTTATTGCAGGATATTTCCTAGGCTTAAAACTAGTTCCTTTAGTTTTCTATAAATCATATAATTCTGTATATGATATGAATGGAGTACCTCTAGCGTATTTTTCACCAATGGGATTGTCAATGTCAATTGTAATGCTATTGGTATCATTCTTTGTAACATTTATATCTCTGAATATTGCTTTAAAGGAAACTCCAGCAAGTCAAATGCTTGCAAAAGCACCAAAGGCTGGTAAGAAAATATGGCTTGAGCATATTGTATTTATATGGAATAGATTGTCATTTTCTTTAAAAAGCAGTATGAGAAATATTTTTAGAAATAAGAAAAACTTGATATTAACAACCTTGTCTGTTATAGGTTCTATCATATTAGTATTTATTGGATTTGGCTTAAATGACGCAGCTAATAGTATGACTAATGTACCAATGTATAAAAATCTTGCAGGAAATATGGGAACCTTATCTACAGTAGTGGTATTATTTGGTCTAGTGATGAGTGTTTTAGTTATATATGCTCTTGCAAGTATGAATATTGATGAAAGAGTAAGAGAAATCGCTGTGTTAAAGGTGTTGGGTTATCATGATAATGAATCAGCATTATACGCATGTAGAGAATTATTCTTAATAACTTTAGTTGCCGCTTTAATTGGATTACCTATAGCCATTTTAGTTACTTATGGTATTTTTTCTACATTACAATTTGCGAAATTATCTGCGATTAATTGGTATTCATATATTTTATCTTATGTGATAGTTGTTTCATCATCAATAATATCTAGTTTAATGCTATATCCTAAAATTAAAAAGATTGATTTTAATATTTCATTAAAGAGTGTTGAATAGAATAAAAAAATACTCTTCATTAAAGTGAACCCCATAAGTTGGACCAAGTAGAATTGAAAAGACTTATGGGGTTAACTATACATTTTTGAAGCTGTTTTTTATTATATTTTTAAAATATAAGGATTACCTGCAGAAAATCCTAAATATTTTATATTGGTTTTATCATCGAATGTAAAAATATATATTGGCTCTAAAATTTTATGTGGATGAACATATTTAGCCTTCCAAAAATCCCATTTACTCTCTTCAAATGTTGTTGTAACATATAAATATGGGACTTGATTAACCGAATGTAGCTCTGGTTCTATTTCAAATAATGTATCCTTACAATATGCTTTTTCAAGCTTAGTAAAAGCTTTACAGTTATTTTTAATATCATCTAAGGATGGGATATTATTCTTATCAAGAGTATCAGATATATTTTTTTCTCTTTCTAAATATATTTCTTTCAAATCAGAAATATCATAATTTTCGTGAATATTTAAATCTAAATCAAATAAAACTGTCTTTAATAAATTATATGGACTTTCAGGATTATAAAGTAATACATTATATCCCACCTCGAAGAAAGCCCATTCAGTATGATTTGAATTATGCTCATATATATTACTTAATTTATATGAATAATTATCCATATCATATTTAAGAACAGCAAATTTCATTTCTAAATCAAATAGTATATATGCAATATTATCAATTCTATTTATCTCTCTAATAGAATAATCTTTTGCATTCAATACATCTCTATATCTAATCAATTCATGATTATGAACAATTCCAATTGTACCAATTGTAACATAATCACACTGAACCTCAGATTCTACTTTAGCTAAATCATTAAAGGATCTATATGGATTTGTATATTCATGAGTGCATGATGAAAATATAAATATCATTAATAAGCATGCTAATAATAAACCTATTTTTTTCATTTTTAGTCTCCTTGTAAATGATAAAAAACTATCGTTAGTATAACATTAATATTACAATTATGCAATAAAACAAAAACAGCTTCAAAATGAATTAGACTATTTTTGTTTTGTTAATACAAATATAGACATAAAATATAATTAAATATATAATTATATTAAATTATTTAGTGGTTTAGGAGTTATTATGGCTGGTAAGAAGAAAATGCAGAGAAAGACATTGTTTTCTGCGATAATTACATTATTAAGTTTTGCATATAAAGCTACATTGTCTTTTTTAACTATGTCTATGGTATTAATGGTTGCGTCTATTTCTACACTGATGGTTTTTATTTGTAAAGCATTATTTGTTAAAAATGTACTAGAGACAAGAGAAAAGAAGAAGAAAGCATATTTGTTTATGGCAATGGCTGTCTTTTTATATTCTTTAATATTTATAGCGTTTGTAGTATTAAAGGTTAATGATATTGATATTTCAAGAGAAATACCATTTGATGGTTTATTTGGTATTTTGTTTATTGGCGTATTATTTGTATTATTCATTTTATCAATTATAGGATTAAGAGGTGCTCTTGAAAAAACAGATATAATGGTTATTGGGTTAAAAGAAATGACTTTTGTAAGTGCATTAGCAGATTTAGTAATCATAGAAGAATTTGCATCAATTATTGTATTAAAATATGTTGATATAGAATATATGCCTAAGATTAATGGATATTTTTCATTAGGTGTTGGAGCTTTGATGATAATTGTGTCATTTGTTATGTTTGTTAGATTTGCAAGATATAAATCGAATAGATAATAATTGAAGCCAAATTTATGATTTATACACATTTTATGTATAAAATATATTTGGCTTAATCTTTTTAATAAAAATCAAAAATAACGGAGGAAATGGACGTTATATGATATTATCAACAGGTATGAGAACTGATATACCAGCTTTTTACCCTAAGTGGTTGGCTAATAGATTTAAAGAAGGCTTTGTATTAGTTAGAAATCCTTATTATAAAAATCAAATATTAAGATATGAACTAAATCCAAATGTTATAGATGTAGTAACATTTTGTACTAAGAATCCTTGGCCATTAATTCCTTATTTAGATGTATTAAATGATTATAGATTGTTTTGGTTTATGACAATTACTCCTTATGGGAAGGATATAGAGCCAAATGTTATTCATGTGGATAAAGCAATAGAAGGATTTATTGAATTATCCAAAAGATATGGAAAGAATAAGATAGTTTGGAGATATGATCCAATATTTTATTATGAAAGATTTGATAGAAAAAGGCATATTAAAGCATTTGAATATATTTGTGAAAGGTTATCTGGATATACTGATACAGTTATAATATCTTTTTTACAAATGTATAAAAAGCTTGAAAAAAATATGCCAGGTATATTTCCTCCTAGCATAGATGAACAAGTTATTTTAGTAAAAGAATTGGTTAGTATAGCTAAAAAATATAATATTAATCCTAAAGGATGCTCTGAAAATCCAAAATTAAAATATATTGGTTTAGATATGAGTGGATGTCAAACTGCAACTGTATTAGAAAATGCTTGTGGCATTAATATTAATTTAGATAGAGAAAAACCATCAAGAAGTAACTGCAATTGTATACTTGGTAGAGATATTGGTGCGTATAATTCATGTATGCATTTTTGTAAATATTGTTATGCTAATTATGATATTGAATTAGTTAAGAAGAATTATAATTTGCATGATGATAATTCTCCATTGTTAATAGGTAATGTGGAAGCTAATGATGAAATTTGCGACGTTAAACAATTGAGTAATATAGATAAAAGATTAAGACTTTTTTAGGTGATAATATGGGATTTATGACAATGATATATTTAGGAGAAATAATATGCTTAGTTTACATATTATTTAAAATCCATAGTATTAAATATATTAAGAATATTAATAATAAAATAATATCATGGATAATACCTAGTATTATAGTTTTTGCTATATTTGGATTATCATTTATAAATGTTGCTATATTTACTGTAATATTAGCTCATTTTGTATTATTTATGGGAATAGGAGATATTATATTTTTATTTATAAATAGAAATAGAGAAAATAAAATTTGGAAATATAATATTTATACGGTTTCCTTTACATTTATTTATTTGGGTGTTTCTCTGTTTTTTGGTTTAAAGGTATTTAAGACTACTTATGATATTAAAACTGATAAGGTTAATAGTGGATTAAGAATAGTTCAAATAAGTGATTCACATATAGGCTCTACATTTGATGGTGAAGGATTATATAATTATATAATTGATATTGCTAAAAATGATATTGATTTATTTGTCATTACTGGTGATTTCGTTGATGATGATACTAAATATGATGATTTAAAGAAGGCTTGTAGTGCATTTAGTGAAATAAAAACTACTTATGGAGTATATTTTGTATTTGGAAATCATGATAAAGGATATTATAGTTATAGAGATTTTAATACTGATGAATTAAAGAATGAACTAATTAAGAATAATGTGAAAGTATTAGAAGATGAGTATGTAGAAATAGGAAATGATTATTATTTAATTGGTAGATGTGATAGAAGTAATAAAAAAAGATTATCTATGGATAAGCTAGTATTAGGATTAGATGATAATCGTTATAGGATATTACTTGACCACCAGCCTAATGATTTTGATAATGAAAAGAACTATGTAGATTTAGTTTTGTCAGGACATACTCATGGAGGAAATATATTCCCTGCTAATTTTATTATTAGTATGTTAAATGATAAATTATATGGTATGAAGGTAATTGATAATACTACATTTATTGTATCAAGTGGTATTTCTGATTGGAGATTACCATTCAATAGCTGTGCAATTCAAGAATATGTTATTGTAAATATTAATAAATAATGACTATTAGTTGAAACTAATAGTTATTTTTTTAAAAATAAGTGATATAATTGTACGTAGATGTTTTAGGGGAAAAGAATATGACATTTGAGGAAAAGATAAAAAACTCTGATGTTATCGCAGAGGGAGTTTTAAAGAAGGGTAGCAAAGTAAAGACTAAAAAATCAAGATGGATAGGCATCATTTTTTCTCTTGCTATTATAGTATATACATTGGTTTCAACAATATTAAAAATGAAAAAATTAGACCAAGAACAATTTTATGATTCAGTAATGACGATAGATGAATTATTAATAGTTATTTCTTTTGTTGCCATTTTCTTTAAGATTATATTTAGTATAGTTATGGCATTCGTTAAAAAATCTATTTATTCTATGAATCATTTAGGTACTTATGGATTATTAGATGCATTATCAAATATAGATTTAATCATATTATTTGGAATTAATTTTTACAATTATTATACATTATTAGATTTAGGAGATTTATGGGATTCAAGTTTGCCTTTTTCAGAGAATTTTCATAATATGTTTTTATCTAACTCATGGAAAACTACTAGTTTTGTAATAACATTAATAATTAATGTACCTGTATTATTTAAATTTTTAAAATTTTCACTTAGTAATGGATTAATTATATATATTTCTGTAGCATTAATTCCTTTTGCACCATTTTTGCTATATGGTTATTTAAAGAAGAACAATAGAGTTTTTTATGAATTTGAAGATTATGACGATAAATATTATATTGTTAGGAAAAGATGTATAACTAAGAAGTTTTATGGATTTGAAAGATTTATTATTAAATTATTAATAGTATGTATTATTGCTGCTTTATTATTTACAATGTCAATGTTTGCATATAATAAACCATTAAATGTTATGACTAGAGAAGATTTTTATCGATATTGCTTGCCATATATATTAATTTTTGGTTATATTATCGCTTTGATATATTTGTTTGGCTCAAAGGTTGATAAGCATTTAAGTGAACAAAATAAGGAACTTAAATGTTCTATTAACAAAGAATATTTTGATGTTGTAGCACATGCAGACCCTAAAAAGTATAGGGATGATGCTAGATTTAGATATGATGATGAGGATTAAATAATGGGTATTTTTACCCATTTTTATTCTTTTTATATTAAAAAATATAAAATTAGATAATTTTTGTTGCTATTTTTTTGAATTCATTTTATCATATATGTATATGATACTTCGATTACATTTAAAGTTTATATTGTGGGTGATAATATGCTTAACGAAAAATTAATTAGTAAGTATATGGAATTTAATAAGGTCCTTATGGCAACAGTATATATTGATAATAAGACTGTTGTTGTTTTTGATGGATCAGAAAACAAAACTTTTAGCTATAGGAGTTTTTTTATCTATTTGGCTGATCATTTTGCTGTTCAACCTACATTTATAGATAAAGGTGTTGTGGTACTTGAATCTATTGATCCTGAAAATCAATTGTTAGAAATTGATGCAGAATATAATAATTTAGACGGAAGTATAACTCAAGTTGTTTATCATATTGTTAAACAGAGTGATAATGAGTTTATGCTTTTTATTAAGAAATTAGATTCTATGGGTCCTAGTAATATTGATCAAATGACTAAGGCAAATGATAAATCATATATTGATAACTGGGCAAAGAATAATATATTAACGAAAACTCCTTTTGTATTGATGTATATTGATATAGATAATTTTAAGCATATAAATGATGAATATGGTCAAGTATTTGGTGATATGGTATTAATTGAAATGGTATCAATATTTAAAAATGTACTTGGCGATAATGGATCTATTGCTAGAGTTGGTGGAGATAGATTTTTAGTTATTTATGATATAGAAGATGAATATGATAAAGCTCATGACTTTTTGTTTGATTTAAAGCAACAGGTTCAATCATTGTCTTGTTGTGCAGCAAAAGGCATTTCTTTAACAATTACAATTGGTTCTGCGCAATATCCAAAAGATGGTAATTATCAATTAATGTTACGTAAGTGCGAAAAGGCTCTTATAAGAGGCAAAAACAAAGGTAGAGATTGTTTTATTATGTATCTTGAAGAGAAGTGTGGAAAGGTAACATTAGATGATGAGATAACTGATCAAATTGTCAAGATTGATAACGTATCTGCCAAAAATGATATTTATTCATTAATAATCAATATTAATCAAGTTTTATCAAATGAAAGTTCATTCGATGAATCTATAGATAAGGCAATAAGCCTTGTTGGTAGTTATTTCTATGTTGATAGAGTATCAATTGCTAGACTTGATATTCAAAGATTTAAGATTATGAAACATCATGTTTGGTATAATCCTAAAATTACTACAAAACATGAAGTGTATTGTCAAGATGATATTATTCCAATTTGGGGTAAGGCACTTGGTCCAAAATTTTATATTAAAGTTGATGATGAAGCAGAATTGCCAAACGATTATCCTTTAAAAAAGATATTTCCTATTGATCATACAACTGCCTCTATGTCATTTGAATTAGTAGTAAATGAAAAATCTTTTGGTTTAATTAGATTTGATATGACAACAGGAAAGAGACATTGGTCTCCTGAGAATTTGCAAGTATTCTTATTAATATCTCAGTTGTTCGCATCATATTTACAAAAGAATTATTTAAAAGAAACAAATTATAATACAATCTATTGTGATCCTAAGTATAATTGTAATAATTTTACAAAAATGTTTAAGGATGCTGGTGAATATATTGTTAACAATAAGATTACTGATTATACAATTGTCGAATTAGAAGTTAGAAATATGTCTAAATACCGTAATATATTAGGTGTTAAGCGTGTAAAAGTAGCGGTAGACAAAATAGCTGATATTTTCACAAAAAGTGATTGTATTTATGGAAAATATCATGAAGGACCATTTATTGTATTCTATAATCACCACAATAAAGAGATAATAGAAAGAGATATTAAATTAGTTTCAGATAGTCTTGTAGAATTCTCTAATCTAAACAATATTAGTACAATATATCTTCAACCTGGTATATATTTAGCAAATTCCGCTGTTGATAGATTGGCTGATGCCATCAGTAATGCAAGCTTAACTAGATTAGCGAATAAGACTGAAAAGCCATTATATTATTCTGATAAAATAAAGAATGATGCTTTATTCAAATCTGAAATGATTTTAAGGGTTGATGAAGCTATTCATAATGGAGAATTCTTATTGTATCTTCAACCTAAAATTTCTACAGTTAATGGTAAGCTTGTTGGGGCAGAAGCGTTAACTAGATGGAAATATAAAAATGAAAAATTATTATTCCCAGATCAGTTTATTGGAATATTTGAAGAAAACGGAATTATAGAAAAACTTGATTACAGTGTATTTGATAATGTATGTAAATATCAAAGCGAATTAATTAAAGATAAATTGATTCCAGTTCCTATTTCTGTAAATGTTTCTAGATATGTTCATGATTTTGATAGATATATACAAAATATGGAAAAAATTAGAAAAAAATATGATATATCTTCAGATTTGATAGAAATAGAAATAACAGAAGGAATGTATTATGAAAATTCTAGTACAATTTCTGATTTTATTAGTAAACTTCATAATGTTGGATATAGAGTGTCAATGGATGATTTTGGATCAGGATATTCAAATTTAGTATCATTAGCTAAATTAAATTTTGATACTATTAAATTTGATAGAAGCTTCTGCTTAAATCTAGATGACAATAATGTTAAGATTATGCTAGATAAATTAATTGTATTAATCAAAACATTAAATAAAGACACATTGTGTGAAGGAGTAGAAACAAAGGAAAATGTGGATTATTTAACTAAGATAGGCTGTGATTCTATTCAAGGCTATTATTATAGTAAACCAATCCCATATCAAGAATTTAGAATTAAATATTATGGTAAATAACAATAAAGGGACAACTCAGTTGTCCCTTTAATTCATTATAAATTAATTATGCACTTTTATATTTATCATGCATTTTAGCAAAACGTGGATATTTATCAAGTTCAGCAAAATCCTGTTCAGTAGGAATATCTTTAATTCCTGCAGTCATAAAGTTACGTAATACACCAACTAATATAAATGGTCTAATTAATACACTATGAAGAGCACTCCATAATACAATACCACTTATCGCTGCTATAAATAAAGTTAAATTTGTTGGATTAGTAATCCATTCTTGTACTTGCCAATCATTTCTATTTGCCATTTCAATAATCTCTATTGATAAGCTTTCAAACATTTGTGGAAATTGAGAATAAATAGCATAGAATATTCCAAAGAATGCTCCACCAATCACTGCAAGTGATACAAATCCCATTCCAAAAATTCTTCCTATATTACGAATTAATGTTTTACCATGCTTAAAGAATATTACAGCGCCCTCACAACCAGCTTTAAATGGATTTTCATCTTTTCTATATAAAATCCATCCCAAACAACAATCACACAAATAACCAATTAATACTTGTATAGCTGAATTAATAGCAGAAGTAACACCTTCACCTACATCTCCCCCAACTGCTCTACCAATTTTATCTAATCCTCTACCAATTTGTCTAAAGACACCTTTAATTAAATGAGTAATTAGAAAGAATACTGTAATAGAACCAAATCTGCCACTAATTTCATTAAATCCTTCATGGAATACATTATCAGGTAGTTTGTTTTCAACTACACCTTTAGTCATCATAGCTATTTGTGCAGCCTTAATTCTATTACCAACAAATATTTGTAATAAAACAACTATGATAATACCTATAACAAGTCCAATACCCAATCCAATTACAGCTCTATCATTAGATTGATTCATAATGAAATATCCGCCAGTACAAGTACCAATAACAATTGCCATAGCTAATAAATCAACTAAGAACATAATAAACGAAAATGACAATGTTCTTTTATAAACTTGAAAATTCGTCATATAATTACCTCCTCGTATAATTATAACTTTAGATTCAATATATGATAATTATATCATATTTTTGTTTGTTGTTACAAATGTAGAAAAAGACGAGAATTGTTTTTCTCGTCTTTCAATTATTAAAATTAATGCTTTATATTTAATAAACCATAAATATCTTCAATAGTTTGTAATTCTTTTCTAACCTTAACTAATTCAACCCCATTTTTAAAGAAGATGATAACATCCTTTTCTTCAGGTAACATACAATGATGTACTCCACCTTTTCCGTTCATTGAATTTTGGTATGAACCAGTACCTAATAAACCGATATAATTATCTTCAGGATCATCAACATCAGGTATTTCAAAATATCCTTTATTCTTATCAAAATAAACATCATCGCAATCACATGTGATACCTGCAAGTCTTGCCTTAACCATTTTCTTATCTAAGTTATTTATTGGTTTAATTAACATAGGTTCACCTAAAGCATACATTTCAGGTAGGGCAATTAATAAAGAAGAATCAACAATGTGCCATGGATATTTTCCAGTGTTTTTAGTTCCAACTACTTTATAAATATTAACAGTAGAATCCTTTTGACTATATTTTCCATTCTCACTAATTAGATTAGGAATCTCAACATTATTTTTAGAACATACATCCTTAATATGATTTAATATTGATTTTGCATATGACTCATAATCAAATTCTCCATCTATTGGAAGTGGTGTACCACCACCAAAATCAAAATATATAACAGAATCATACATTTTTCTGGCTTTAATATAATAGTTAAAAGCTAAATCAAAATTCTTAAAGAATTTATCCTCTTCATAATCAAATCCTCTTTGATGATAATGAATTGTATCTAATACTAATTTAGTATTTTTAACATCATTTAAAATATAATTAATTTCATCTTCCATTAGACCAAAACGATCATCTGGTACCTCTGGCTCATATAAGCTTGATAAATGAATTCTAAGACCTATTTTTAAATCAATATTTTCTTTTTTTAAATATTCATATTCATAAATATCATCTATAACTGTAATAATATTATATCCATCATTGTGAGCTTTGATAATTGTATCTAAATAATTATCTTGTTTTAAACCATTACATACGATTAATTTATCTTTAAATAATGGATATTTTTCATACATTTTTAATGATAATACCAAATCATAAAAAGAAGAAGTTTCAAGTCCATCCGCAAAAATAAACGCTGACTCAATTTCATCCTTACCATAGTTAGCCTTATTGGCATTTAAATAAATAAAATCACCTTTGTAATCGGTAGTTTTTTTTGCATTTTCGAATGCATCTTTAAGTGACAAAATTCTTTCTTTTATAATATCTAAGAAAGTAATAGTAAGTGGAGTTCCAAATTTTTTAGCCAAATCCACTAAGCAATAGCCATTATAATATAGCTTGCCATCTTTTTCTTCAACAAGTTGTTTCATTTAATCATTAATCTCCTTAAAATAAATTTTCTTGATTATAATGTCGCTTATTTTTGCCATTTAATAGATTTTGTAAAAGGCTAGCATCGTCAAACTTCTAATCTATTTTTTTGAAACAAGAAAAGAATATCAAACATAGAAGATAAATGCAATAATTTTTTTAAATTTAAATAAAAAAATAAAAGGTATCCGAAGATACCTTGTTGCTTATAAATGGCGGAGCAAGAACTTCCGTATCCAAACCAATTGAATATACAGAAGAATATATAATATTCACTTCAATAATATAACCGAAACATGGGTTTCCCATTTCTCGGAACTTGTGGAGTGGCGCCACTTTGGTGCCTCTCCTTATCCTGTTCACGTTTTTGACATGATTTCATCAAAATAATGACATTTATTACTTGATTTCGTATTTATAAGGTTTTAATTCATATGCATCATAATCTATATATTTATCATCTGTATTAATAACATCATATATACCTGCAACTGGCAATTTAATATACTTTCCTTTTGAATTCCAAATGTTTTTATTGCTCGTAAACCATACTACATAATCAACATTTAAGTTTTTAATTATCTCAACAAAATATTTATCATTAAAAGGAACATGGACTAATGTCTTACCATCTTGTTCACAATAATATGCTGGTGCATTATCAAAGATAAAAAATATAAGTTCATAATCTTTATGATTGCTTTTATAATTTTCAATCTTTTCTTTATGTTTTTCAATTATTCTTTTAAATGATGATTTATAACTATTCATATTATGGTTATCTATATTATTATCATAACTCATATAATCATCACCAAATAAATTAGATAACAATTCATGTTGTCTTTTCGTTTGCTCATTGATGATTCTATTATCATCATTATATTCAACATCATTAATTGACATGATTTCCATCATTATTTTATATTTATCACTATAAAAATCAGGTGGCAAATCTTTCTTTGATGAAGAATCTATCCAAAAGTAGTCCGCGAATCCCCTAGGGGATTGTTATGTTTATTAATAATTGTACAAAATAACTGTACCTTAATTGTTCATTTTTATATTGACTTTAATATTTACACTCCCCTATTATTTTTTCTGTAAGCAAAGTTCTATTGTATTTTATAAATTACTATATCTTGTTAACACCACTCTATAGAATAATTTTCATTTTAAAAAGTAATTAAGTTTATATTGAACTAGGTTTAAATCCTAGTTTCATTAAAAGAAAAACCAATAAAGCATAAAATAACACACTTAAAATCAATATAAAAAATGAAATTAATCTTCCTTTAATCTTAGTTTCAACACTAACAATGTCAAAGAACATATTATTATTTTCATAAGTGATTACATTACTCATCATATTACAAACTTTAAACTTATATTCAGAATAAATTTTTGCGTTCAAATCAAAAGAGCCAAAGAAAGAACTAATATTGCCTATTATACTTAAAAGAAAAGTAACTATCAACCACTTCAACTGAGAATAATACTTTGTTACTACAACAATCGCAATTTCATCATAAGCATCAACATTTATCTCATGCTCTGAATTTTTTTTCAATCTATAGCTTGATATTTTCTGTTTTTTATTATTTATTAGACCATAAAAAATAATTAATTCATTATTTGAGGATAAATTATCAAATTTAATAATCATATACATCACATATATCTTTCTTTAATATCAATTGTGAAACATAATGATTATTCTCATACTCTGGCATTGTATCACACCCTTTTTTAACCCATTTTCTTGAACAGGATAAGAGTGGGCACCATTGCTGGCACCACTCATATCCTAAAGAACTGGGAAACCCAGCTTTTTATTTTCTTACAAACACAGCTTCACCTGTTGATGTATCGATGTCTTCATTAGATGATTTTTCTAGTAATGACAACAAATCTTTAAGCTGGCCATCTAACGAACCTACACTATTATATTCTATCATAATTTTGATTATATCTAAAGTTTGTTTCTCATTTAATGAAATATTTATGGAGTCAATGCCCTTAACATTTAGTGTTAAAGTATTGGGCTCATCTAGTTCTTCACGCATGACTAAATATGCAGGTGATACACCTAATATTTCAGCCATCTTTTTTAATTTTTGTTGTTGTAAATCTATTTCACCTTTCTCAAGTCTGCAAATAGTGGATCTAGTATTATATCCCATTTGCTTTGCTACTTCATCCATAGAAAGGTGTTTTTCTTTTCTTAATCTATGTATTCTTTCTCCTAAAGTTTCAATCATATCGCTATACCTCTTTTTATCATTCTAAATATATTTTATCAAAATGTTGCAAAATTTGCAACAAATATATTGACTATTCAAAATTTTATGTTATATTATAATTGTTGAGGATTACTCAACAAAGTTTATAATATATCTTTCCGACAATTGAATATTTGTGTTTGTTATCGAAATATTGGTCTCCCTTTTAATAACGATAAAAAGGAGAGATTATAAATGAACGATATTACAAGCAAAGCCGTTAGATTTGAAATCCTTGAAACTAAGGCTTCAAAAACACTTCCAGCAGGTTATATCGTAGGAAATATAAATACTGGAGAACTAAGGTCTGGAGACATTCTTGTTTCTAGTAAAACCATAAAGGATATAGCATCAATCCTTTGTGAGGAAATAATTAGATGCAAAAAGGGTGATAATAATGAAGAGAGCAGTAATTTACGCTAGATATTCTTGTAGTCATCAAACTGAACAATCTATTGAAGGTCAATTGACAGTATGCAATTCCTACGCTGAACGAGAAGGCTTTACAATTGTTTCTACTTACATAGATAGGGCTATGACTGGTAGAAATGATTTTAGACCTGATTTTCAAAGAATGATAAAGGATTCAGCCAATCATACTTTCGATTATGTGCTAGTTTATAAGTTAGATAGATTTGCAAGAAATAATTATGACCACGTCATAAACAAAAAGAAACTAAAGGATAATGGTGTCACTTTAGTTTCTGCATGTGAGAATATATCGGACTCTCCTGATGGAATCTTACTTGAAAGCATTTATACTGGCTTAAATCAATATTATTCAGCTGAATTATCTGAAAAGGTAAAAAGAGGTAATGCCGAATCTAGAAAGAAGGGATTTTATACGGGCGGTTATCTTTTATATGGCTATAAGGTTATAGATAAGAAATATCAAATTAACAATGATGAAGCCATAATTGTAAATAGGATTTTTGATGAATACCTTTCTGGCAAAATGATTAAGGAAATTATCGAAGGTTTAAACAACGATAATATCTTAAATAAAGGTGTGCCATTCATCAAATCCAAAATAACTAAAATTTTATCTAATAGAAAATATACTGGTAAGTGTAATATATCAGGCACAGATTATGATAATTTATTCCCTATGATTATCGATGAAGAAAAATTTGAGAGAGTGCAAAAACTTCTAGATAAGAAAAAACATAAAAATGCCAAAGGTAAAGCAATTACCGAATATTATCTATCAGGTAAACTGATATGTGGTCGTTGTGGTTCTGAATATGTTGGTAGTAATGGTAAATCACATACTGGCAAAACATATTTCTATTATATGTGTAGTGGAAAGAAAGACCATAACAAAAAATGTAATAATACTATGATTAGAAAAGAGCAAATCGAAAAATTTGTTTTTGATGCTATTCAAAGTAAATTATGTGAGCCACAAGTATTTAATGAGATTGTTGATGAAACTTTTGAGCTATGCAATACCAGAGCTAAAAATAATCAAGAATTAAAAAACTTAAATAAAGCATTAAGCGAAGTCGAGAAAAAGATTTCTAATTATTTAAAAGCTATTGAGATGGGTATTTTCAATGAAGAAACCCAAAATGCTATGAATGCCTTAATTGTTAAGAAAAATGATTATTTAGAGAAAATAGCCATTGCTAAAGCACAATCAGCAAGGTCATTTACAAAAGAGGAAATCATTAAGTATTTAGAATCATTTAAAAAGCTGGATTATAATAACCCAGCCGAAATCAAATATCTTTTTAATGTATTCCTTAAAAACGTGATTGTTGCAGATGGTGGTGAGATAATCATCATCTGTAATACAATCTCCTCTAATAATGAAAAAACCAAACCTCTTAATTATAAAAGGTTTGGATATCAGTCAAATGGCGGAGCAAGAGGGATTCGAACCCTCGCACCAGTTACCCGGTCTACTTCCTTAGCAGGGAAGCCTCTTGAGCCTCTTGAGTATTACTCCACTACCAAGCGCTCCTTAATTATACATTATCTATATTTTAAAGTCAACAGAATTATAGGTCAATTTCTAGTGTGATAGGGCAGTGATCACTACCATATATTTCATTTAAAATCTCAGTATTTTTAATTTTATCTTTCATATCATTTGATACTACGAAATAATCAATTCTCCATCCAGCATTATTAGCACGAGCATTAAAACGATAGCTCCACCATGAATATTTAACAGTAGTAGGATTCATATATCTATATGTATCAATAAAGCCAGTATTTAATAAATCAGTGAATTTATTTCTTTCTTCAATTGAGAATCCAGCATTTCTAACATTTGCATCTGGATTTTTTATATCAATACGTTCATGTGCTACATTTAAGTCACCACACAATATAACTGATTTTTTAGATTTTAATTCATTAAGGTACAATCTAAAATCATCTTCAAATTGCATACGATAATCTAACCTCTTTAATTCTTCCTGAGAATTAGGGACATATACATTTACAAGGTAAAAATTATCATATTCTAATGTTATAATCCTTCCTTCATCATTATAAGTATCATGGATTCCATAATATACATTTATTGGCTTATGCTTTGTATAAACTAGTGTTCCACTATACCCTTTTTTGATTGCACTATTCATGTATGAATAATAGCCATCTTTAGTTAAATCTATTTGTCCTTCTTGACATTTAGTCTCTTGAATAGAAAAAAAATCAGCATTTGATGCTTTGAAAAAATCATCAAATCCTTTTGTTATGCAGGCTCTAATCCCGTTTACGTTCCAACTTACAAATTTCATTAAAATCACCTATTGCAATTTTATCACAATCTTTATTGTTTAATCAATGTGAATAATATATAATTAACATAGTATTATACGATGAAAGAGGTTGGAATATGAGTAGTGTAAAAGTAGAATTTAGAATTAATACTAAGTCAACAAATGAGGTTTATATTGTAGGAAGTGTTCCTCAACTTGGTAGTTGGGATGTTAAAAAAGCAATAAAACTAGAAAAGAATGATGCAGGTATATTCACTGTGTCAAAACTTTTAGCAACAGGTCAACTAGTAGAATTTAAGGTATTAGCTGATAAAGATTGGGCTAGAGTAGAAAAGGGAGTATACAATGAAGAAATTCAAAATCATATAATTGCTCCAGAAAAAGGATTAATAGTAGAACTTGATGTGGCAAGATTTAATAAGTAAAGGGGAGTTAAAATGAAAGATATTTTTTATGTTGGTGTAGATGACCATGAAATAGAATTATTTGAAGGTCAATACCCAGTTGAAAATGGTATGAGCTATAATTCATACTTGATTAAGGACGAAAAAATAGCAGTTATGGATTCTGTTGATAAGAATTTTAGTCAAGAGTGGTTATCTAATGTTGATAAAGTATTAGAAGGTAAATTACCAGATTATTTAATTGTTTCACATATGGAACCTGATCACTCTGGTAGTTTAATTGAATTTACTAAAAAATATCCAAATGCTATATTAGTAGCCACTGATAAAGCATTCAAATTCTTAATACAATTTTATGGTGATGTTAAAAATGAAAAGATAGTTGTAAAAGAAGGTGATACATTATCTTTGGGTAAACATACTTTAAAGTTTATTACTGCTCCAATGGTACATTGGCCAGAAGTAATGTTTACTTATGATGAATATGAAAATGTATTATTCTCTGCAGATGCGTTTGGTAAATTTGGTGCTTTAGATTATGATGATCCTGAAGGCTGGGCATGTGAAGCTAGACGTTATTATTTTGGTATAGTTGGTAAATATGGAAATCAGGTTCAAACTGTATTAAAGAAACTTCAGGGTGTAAAGCTAACTGCTATTTGCCCACTTCATGGTCCTATATTAGATGATAATTTAGATTACTATTTAAGTACATATGATACATGGAGTAAATATGAATCAGAAAGTAAGGGCGTATTTATTCCTGTTGCGAGTGTTTATGGTAATACTATGGAGGCGGCTCAAGTATTAGCAGAAAAATTAACATCTAAAGGTGTTAAGGCAGTTGTATGTGATTTAAATACTGATTCTATGACTGAGGCATTTGAAGATGCATTTAGATATGATAGAATTGTATTCGCATCAGTTACCTATAATGGTACAATATTCCCATCAATGAATTATTTTATTGATGGATTAGTTGAAAGAGGATATCAAAATAAGAAAGTTGCATTTATAGAAAATGGAACATGGGCAGCTATGGCTGGCAAAGTAATGCAAGAGAAACTTACAAAATGTAAGAATCTTGAGTTATTAGAACCAGTTGTAAAATTGGTATCTAAGTTAGATGAAAGCTCATTAAAACAAATAGAAGAATTGGCAGATAAGTTAGTATAGTCATAGAAATGGTGTAAAGTAGAATCATATTTTACACCATTTTTAATTAACCAAAACGCACTAAAATATAATTTTAAAAAAAGTTCTTGCAATATAAATAAAGTTTGATATAATAAATATGCACGTTAAAAGTGCCGCAGTAGTACAACGGTTAGTACCTATGCTTGCCATGCATATGATGACGGTTCGATTCCGTTCTGTGGCTCCAATAGAAATTAAAGCTGAGTAATCGGCTTTTTTTGTTTTATTAAATGTAAATATTATTTATAAAATAATATATTTGTTATATAATTTATACAGGATGTGATTATTTTGAAGAATTTTATAACCTTTGAAGGTGGAGAATGTAGTGGAAAAACTACAATAATTGGTGAAATATCAAAATTATTTGATGAGATGAAAATAAAATATATTACTACTAGAGAACCTGGTGGTATTAAGATTGCGGAAAAGATTAGAAGCATTATTTTAGATGTAGATAATAAAGAAATGACTTCTGAGACAGAAGCATTATTATATGCTGCAGCACGTATGCAACATTTATCAGAAAAGGTAATTCCTATGTGTAATCAAGGTTATGTTGTTTTGTGTGATAGATTTTTGGATTCATCTATTGCATATCAAGGATTTGCTAGAGGATTAGGAGTAGATAAAGTATTGAATATTAATTCATTTGCTTTAGAATATTTACCCGATCTAACAATATTTATTGATGTTAAGCCAGAGATAGCCTTAAAAAGATTAACATTAAGAGATAAAACTGATAGATTGGATTTGGAAACTATTGATTTCCATAAAAAGGTATATCAAGGTTATAAAGAAGCTGTTAAGCTATATCCTAATAGAATAAAAGTTGTTAACGGTAATCAATCATTAGAAAATGTTATTAGCGATTGTAAGAAAATAATATTAGATTATTTGAGGTAATAGAATGAATTATAAGAATGTGATTAAAAGTCAAAATAAGGTATATAAGATTTTACAATCTGAAAAATTGAATAATAGACTTTCACATGCTTATTTGTTTTACGGTGATAAAGGTACAGGCAAAAAAGAAATGGCATATATGCTTGCTTGTATGCTTTATTGTGAAAATGGTGGTTGTTTTGAATGTGATACATGCAAGACAATTCTTTCAGGCAACCATATGAATGTTAATTACATAGCTGTTGAAGAAAACAAGACAGCTATTTCTAAAGAACAAATAATGGAATTACAAGAAGAGTATTCAAAGACAAGCCTTGTTGAGGGCACAAGAATATATATTGTTGATGGAATAGATACTGCCACAAATAGTGCTCAAAATAGTTTGTTAAAGTTTATAGAAGATCCTGAGAATAAAACTGAAACAATTGGAATATTTATAGCAAATGAGTTATCAAATGTAGTAAGTACAATTCAATCTCGTTGTAATTTATGTCATTTTAATGCAATACCTAAGCATGAATTATCTGAAATGATTAAAGAGACTGGTGTAAGTGAATTGGATTCTAGATTATTATCGCTTTTGACAAATGATTATGATGAGGCAATTCAAATAGCAAATGATGCTGATTTTGTTAACGTGAGGGATTTGTTTTTGGAATTTCTAAATGTTAAAACAAAGACAGAAATGGTTAAGTACTATGTAGGACATGTCGATGTTTTTTCTATAAATAAAAATATAGCTATGTTATTGGCTTGGATTACAGAGTTTTTACTTGAGGCTAATTTATATAAAAGTAATAACGATAATTTGATTTTATCCCCACTATGTGATAAAATCGAAGAGTATAATAAATTGGTAAAAAATGATGTTAAAGGTAGATTAGAGAGCATTATTTTATTGTCTGATAAATTAAAAAGTAATGTTACTCCTAAAAATGTATTTTTTGAACTAACCTTTAGATTTATATAGTGGTGAATTATGGATGCGATAAGAGTACAATTTAAACCTTTAGGAAAAAGATATTTCTTTGGGGTTGGAAATTTAAAATTAACTGATGGTACTAAGGTTATTGTTAATACTGTTAGAGGTATTGAACTTGGGTATTGTGTTGGTGAAATATTTGATTTAGATGAGATGCAATTAACATCTGAATTAAAAGATGTTGTGAGGATTGCTACACAAAATGATATCGAATCTTATGAATATAACAAAACACTTGAAGCAGATATAGTATTAAAAACAAAAAGCTTAAGTAAGACTTATGAATTAGATATGAAGGTATTAGAGTGTGAATATACCTTAGATAGAAGTAAACTTATTATCTATTTCGAGAGTGAAGGAAGAGTAGATTTTAGAGATTTGGTTAAGGCTTTAGCTGAAATATATCATACTAGAATTGAATTAAGACAAGTTGGTAGCCGTGATGGTGCGAAGGTGTTTGGTGGTATAGGTCCATGTGGATTAATAGTATGTTGTAAAACATTTATTACTGAATTTGCTAATGTAAGTGTAAAAATGTGTAAAAATCAGTCATTGTCTCTTAATCCGGTAAAAATCAGTGGTAATTGTGGTAAATTATTATGTTGTATTAATTATGAAGATGATTTATACAAAGAATTAAGACGCCATGCTCCTGATGTTGGAGATATTGTTGATACAAAGGATGGCCCTGCAAAAGTACTATCATGCGATGTAATTAACCGTAATTTGAAGGTTAAATATGTTGGTGAGGATAATAAATTTGGATATTTAAAGCTTGATGATGTTACATTTACGCCATCAAAGGATAAGGTATCTAGAGAAGAAGTTGATGACGATGCCGATAGTTTGTAATGAATTATTAGGAAGAGAATTGTTAAAAATATATCAAGATACTGATTATTTTAATTTTTCAATTGATTCTGTTTTACTTGCATCATTTCCTAAAATGACAAAAAGAATAAAGAAAGTATGCGATTTGTGTAGCGGTAACGCACCTATTCCTTTATATTTATCGTTAAGATTTGATGGTATGATTTATGGTGTTGAAATTCAATCACATTCGTTTGATTTGGCTAATATGTCTATTAGTGAGAATAATCTTGGTGATAGAATTAAAATGTTGAATCGTAATTTGATTGGAGTAAGTGAAGAATTAGGTGTTCATTCTTTTGATTTGGTAACATGTAATCCACCTTTTTTCAAGGTTGGAAGTAATAATGTTAATCCACTTGATTCGAAAGCAATCGCACGTCATGAAATAATGGCAAGCTTGGATGATATTGTCAAAGAAGCAAGTCTTTTATTAAATAATTGTGGGCATTTCGTGATGGTGCATAGACCAGATAGGTTAATTGAAATATTAGATACATTTAGAAAATATAAAATTGAGCCAAAGAGGTTACAGTTTATATATCCAAGGATTGGTTCTGAGTGTAATCATATTTTAATTGATGGTGTTAAGGATGGTAATTCTGGATTAAGAATATTACCACCACTTTACGTATATAAAGATGATAATAATTGGACTGATGATGTCCTAAAAATATATAATTATGAAGGGGTTGACTAAAATGTTTTTAAGTTTACTAAACAAAAAGGAAATGCTAAAGTTTTTGGATTTAGCCATCTATATGGTTGATATTGATGGTGAACCTACTGAGGTAGAAAAGAGAGTTATTACAAAGATGATAGCTGAACTTGATCAAGTAAAGGATGAGTATTCTTTTAGACTTACTGATACTGTTGAGAATACTATTGAATTCTTTACAGGTTCAAATTCTGTTGTTAGAAATGTAGTATATTTAAATTTAGTTACTATTTCTATGGAAGATGATTTATATAATACTAGTGAATTATTATTCCTTGAAAAGATTCAAAAGAAGTTTGAAATTAGTAATGAAAAGCGTAGAGAATTAATCTCTATCGTTTATGCTTATCGTGATTTAAGAGAAAAATCAATGAGAATTATCAAAAACTAATGAGAATTAGAAGTTTTGATAAGGATAAGGCTATCCTTTATTTGGTGGCTACACCAATAGGTAATTTGGATGATTTTACCTTTAGGGCTGTAGAGATACTTAAATCTGTAGATAAGATATATGCCGAGGATACTAGAAATTCTAAGGTACTATTAGATCATTATAATATTAAAACTATATATGAATCATATCATGAGTTTTCTCAGGAAAAGACATCTAAAATAATCGATGAATTAAAAAATGGCAAAAAGATTGCAATTATATCTGATGCAGGATTACCTATTATTTCAGATCCTGGATTTAAGCTTGTTAAGGATGCTGTAGAAAATAATATTGCAGTATCTACTATACCTGGAGCTAGTGCTGGTATTAGTGCGTTAATTGCATCAGGTTTGGTTTCAATGCCATATACATTTTATGGTTTTTTAGATAGTAAAGAATCTAAAAGACGCGAGGAATTAAATGATTTGAAGTATGTAAAGCATACTTTGGTTTTTTATGAGGCTCCACATAGAATATTTGATACATTAAAAGATATGTTAGATGTTTTAGGTGATAGGTATATTTGTATTGCAAGAGAATTAACTAAAACATATGAAGAATTTATTAGAGGTAATATTTCTGAGATTTTAAAGCTTGATCAAATCAAGGGAGAAATCGTTTTAATTGTAGAAGGGTATAAAGATAGCGAGAATGATAATTATAATCCTTTTGTAAGGATTGATGAATTAATTAGTTTAGGATATAAGCCTAATGATGCTATTAAGGAAGTTGCCCATATGCAAAATATAGACCGCAAGGAGCTATATAAAAGTTATATAGATTATAAAAATCAAAGGTAGGGATAATATGGACTTTTGTTCAGAATATAAATATTTGAATGATGAGAATCATATTTTGAAAGATATTTCTTATGAAGAATTAGAAAATATATTAAATAATTTTGGTTCTGGTCTTGTTATGATTGGTGGAAGTTTCAGTCAAAAAACTCAGGCTATAATTAAAGAGTTAAATGATATAGCTAAAAGAGAGGGATTATCTGAAGTATTAGTCTATAATCCACGTTTCATTAATGTGTTTAATGAAGTAGAAGATTTAAGAGATTGTCTTACTTTGGAAAATAAATTAAAATATTATGCTATAGTAGAAAAAACTGGATTTAAGAGCGATTCTTTAGTAAGAGATACATTGATTGCTAAAATGAATGTTCCTACATTTTTTGCAATAAAAAATGGTACATGTGTTGATTATTTTACTTCAAGATATATTAAGGATCCATATCTTAGATTAAGTGATGATTTAGAAGATAGAACATTAGAATTTGATTTAAGATTGACTTCATTAATAAGAAAATTAAAAGAAAAAAGAAAATTTGATTAAGAGATTCAAGAGAATCTCTTTTTTATAAGGTGGTTACTATGACATATCAAAAATTTATAAGAGAAAAAGAAAAACAAGCAGTTGAATGTGATAAGGAAGAATCAGCAGTTGTATTATTATTAGAGCATGTTACAGGTTTTGAAACAAATAAATTATATTTACAAATGAATGAAGAAATTCCTGAGGATATTGTAGAAAAATTTAATAAGATATTTGAAGCATATTTATATGATAATAAACCTATTCAGTATTTGATAGGATATTGTAATTTCTATGGATATGATTTTATTGTTAATGAGAATGTATTAATTCCAAGATATGAAACTGAGGAACTTGTTGAGAATATTTTGTATCGCTATGATGAACATTTTAGTGGGCAAAAGGTAAATGTGTGTGATTTGGCTACAGGTTCTGGCTGTATTGCAATTTCACTTGCTAAGGAAGAACCAAATATGACTTTAGTAGCAACAGATATATCAAAAGAGGCTATTAAGGTTGCTAAAGAGAATAATGAAAAATTAGGTGCTAATGTTAAGTTTTTGATTGGTGATATGTTAGAGCCATTAAAGGGTAAAAAATTTGATATATTTGTATCTAATCCACCATATATACCTGAAGATGAAGAAGTGATGAGTTTGGTAAAGGATAATGAACCAAATATAGCTTTATTTGGTGGTAATGATGGAATGAAATTTTATAGAATTATTTTATCTGGTGTAAAACCTTATTTAAATAAAAAAGCAATGCTTGCATTTGAACATGGATATGATAAAAAAGAAGAAATGATTAAGCTAGCTAAAGAGTATTTTCCAACTAGTAAGGTTGAGGTTATTAAGGATTTAGAAGGAAAGGATAGAATGACTTTCATATATGTAGGTGATTTTAAATGGGAAGAGTAATCATATTTCCTACTGATACAGTTTATGGTATAGGAACTCAAATATTTGATATTGAGGGAATTAAAAGAATATATGAAATAAAGAATAGACCACTTGATAAGCCTTTGGCTTGTTTATGTGCTAATTTAGAACAAATAGAATCTATTAGTTATGTTACTGAAGATGCCAAAAAGTTAATTAACAAATTCTTACCTGGTGGATTGACATTAATTTTAGAATCTAAAGAAGAGGTTAAAGATAAAATTGGATACAAAACTATTGGTGTTAGAATACCAAATTCTAAGATTGCACTTAAAATCTTAGAAGAAAATGGTCCTATGCTTACTACTTCAGTTAATGATTCAGGAGAAACTCCTATGAATCATTATGACGAGATAGTAAATAAATATTGTAAGTTAGTTGATAAGATATATGATAATGATAGTAAGATATTAGAAATACCATCAACTGTAGTTATGATTGTTAATGGTAAAGTTAACATTTTAAGAGAAGGAACTATCAAGATGGATGAAATAAAGAGAGTATTGAATTAATAGTACTTGTAAATTACGAAAATTTTCGCTATAATTTATTTAGCGGTGGAGGATTCTATATGAATAAGATAATAGATAGCTATATTGACAAGCTTATGACATCATCACCTGATATGCCTTTATGGAATATTGAGTCTATTAAGCAAGGAAAAAAGCCTGCTTGGAATTATATTGATGGATGTATGATGACATCACTTGTTGAAATGTATAAAACAACTAAAGATGAAAAATATTTAGATTTTGTAAAAAAATTTGTTGATTATTATATTAAAGATGATGGAACAATTTTAGGTTATGAGGTAGAAAAGTATTCTACGGATGATATTAGTGAATCTAGAATATTATTTGATTTATATGATATTACAAAGAATCCTAAATATGATAAGGCTATTGAGCTTGTGTTTACTCAAATTAAGACACATCCAAGAACAAAAGAGGGTAATTTCTGGCATAAGAAAATATATCCTAATCAAATATGGCTTGATGGTTTATACATGGCACAACCTTTCTATACTAGATATATGACTATTAGAGGTAGTAAGGATTACCATGATATAGTTAAGCAATTTACTAATGTGAAGAAGCTTATGTTTGATGAAAAGGCAAAGCTTTATTATCATGGATATGATAGTGAAAGAAAAATGTTCTGGGCAGATAAGGAAACTGGATTATCTAAGAATTTCTGGCTAAGATCTATTGGATGGTTTACTGTTGCTTTAGCTGATGTATTAGATTATATGGATGAACAAATGTATGATGAATATCATACTATTAAGGAATTGTTCAAAGAAACAATAGATGGTATATTACAATATCAAGATAAAAAGACAAAAATGTTCTATCAAGTACCTAATTATCCTGGACGTGAAGGTAATTATTTAGAGACTAGTGGATCTGCAATGATTGCATATGCAATATTAAAGGGTGTTAGATTAAATCAATTACCAGAAAGATATCGTGAAATTGGATTAGGTATATTTAATGGCATTTGTGATAAGTATTTATCTGTAAAGCCAGATGGTGATTTAAATTTAGGTGGTATATGTTTGGTGGCTGGATTAGGTCCTGAAAATAACCTAAGAAGAGATGGATCATATGAATATTATATTTCTGAGCCAATAGTAGAAAATGATGCTAAGGGTGTTGGTCCTCTTATTATGGCATATACTGAAGTTATCAAGTTAGAAAAGTAAGGTTTGACCTTACTTTTTTCCTTGACATAATTATTATATTATTGTAAAATTTGTTTGTGCACTTGGAGGACTAGCTCAGTTGGGAGAGCATCTGCCTTACAAGCAGAGGGTCAGCGGTTCGAGCCCGTTGTCCTCCACCATTGCCGAAATAGCTCAATTGGTAGAGCAACTGACTTGTAATCAGTAGGTTGTGGGTTCGATTCCTATTTTCGGCACCATTTTATCAATGCAAGCCCCGCAGGGCTTTTTTTGTTTATATCTTTTGTTAATGGTGGTATAATTACTTTTAGGGAATGATAGTGTGATTAATTATTTAAGAAAAAAGTTTATTAACGATTATGAAAATGTTAAGAACAAGGATGTTAGGTTAGCTCATGGAGTATTGGCTAGCATTTTAGGTATAATATCTAACTTTATTGTGTTTTTATCTAAATTAATTGTAGGTATTATTTCTTTTAGTGTGGCCATTATTTCTGATGCGATTAATAATTTAAGTGATATGGCATCATCATTAGTATCGTTATTAGGCTTTAAGATGGCTAAAAAAAAGCCTGATGAGGATCATCCTTTTGGGCATGAAAGGATAGAATATATTTCTGGATTAATTGTTTCATTAATCATTATTATTGTAGGTGTTATTTTGATTGCGACATCTATATATAAGATTGTTGATTATAAAGAAGAATTGATTAGTGATAAATTATTTATTTGTAATGTGATTATTTTGAGTATATCTATATTTATTAAGATGTATCAGGCTCATGTTTATTATAAGATTGCTAAAATAATTTCATCTATTAGTCTAAAAGCAACTTTTAGGGATTCAATGAATGATGTATTGGTTACATCATTAGTATTAATTTCATTAGTTATTGAGTTTATATTAGGTAAGAATGGAATTAGTATACCATTCTCATTAGATGGTGTATTAGGTATAATAGTTTCATTATTCATTATTTATACTGGTATTGATTTACTAAAGGAGGAATCTAATCCTTTAATAGGTACTAAGATGAATAAGGAATATATTAATGATGTTATTAGTGAGATTAAGAAGTATCCGAAGATATTAAATTATCATGATATTATGTGCCATACATATGGTGAGAATAAATGTTATATGACTATTCATTTAGAGGTTGATAAGAATAATACTTTAGAGGGTATTCATGAGGTATTAGATGAGATTGAATATAATGTTAGATTAAAATATGGTATTGAATTAACTATTCATGTTGATCCTATTGATTTAGATGATAGTGAACTTATGGATATAAAGGAAAAAATAAATAATTATATTAATGATAAGTATCAAAATATAAGTATTCATGATGTTAGAATTGTAAGAAGAGGTAATAAGAGTTTAGTTTTATTTGATATGATAGTTCCTTATGATTTTAAGACTGATATTAGTGATGAGATTAATGGTTTATTTAATAATAAGTATGAATTTAGGATTAGTATTGAACATCCATATTATTAGGGCATTTCTTGAAGAAATGTCCTTTTTTTGTTATAATTTTGATGGATTTATGCGATTTTATATGGGGTGTTATTGTGATAAATAGAATATATTTAAATAGGGAATGGAAAATTAATAATAGTATTGTTGATATACCACATAATGTATGTGATATTCCTATAAGCTATGGTAATGAATTGGATTATCAAATGATATCAACATACGAAAAGATTATTAGTATTGATGATAGTTATAAGAATAAGCATTTATTTTTAACATTTGATGGAGTAGCTCATAGGAGCGAGGTATATGTTAATGATAAGTTAGTTATTGTTAATAATTGTGGATACAATAGATTCAGTGTTGATATTAAAGATTATGTCATATGTGGTGATAATAGTATTAAAGTTATTGTTGATTCACATGAGAATTTAAATATTCCTCCTTTTGGTAAGGTTATAGATTATATGACTTATGGTGGTATTTATAGAGATGTGTATTTGGATATATGTAATTTAAATTATATTAAAGATGTATTTGTTAAGCCTAAATGTGAAAATAATAAATGGTATTGTGATATTGATATTAGTTTAAGCAATATATTAGAATATAATGTTAAGATAATGTATTTAGATAGTATTGTTATAGATAATAATTATAAAGCTAATAGTTTAGATGAGAGTATTTGCATTGGATTTGATAATCCATATTTATGGGATATAGATAATCCTAATTTATATAAGATTATTGTTAGTATTGATGATGATAAATATGAATGTGAATTTGGTTTAAGGGTTGTTGAATTTAAGAAAGAAGGATTTTATTTAAATGGTAAGCCTGTTAAAATCTTGGGATTAAACAGGCATCAGGCTTATCCATATGTTGGTTATGCAATGCCTAAAAGTATGCAGGAATTGGATGCTAAAATATTAAAAAATGAATTATGTGTTAATGCAGTTAGAACATCACACTATATGCAGAGTCACTATTTTATATCTATGTGTGATAGATTAGGACTTTTAGTATTTACTGAGGCGCCTGGGTGGCAACATTTAGGAGATGAAAAGTGGAAAAATCAACATTTAGAAAATGTTAAAAATATGGTAATCGAATATAGAAATCACCCATCTATAATATTATGGGGCATTAGAATAAATGAATCAGTAGACTCTCATGATTTATATTTGAAGGCTAATGAAATTGCACATAGTTATGATAGTACACGTCCAACTGGGGGTGTAAGATGTTACGCTAAGGGTGAAGAATTAGAGGATGTTTATACATATAATGATTTTTGTGATCCAAATATGGAAAGAGGATTATCTTTAAAAAGTGATATTTGTAGCAAAGATATTCCTTATTTAGTATCTGAGTTTAATGGTCATATGCATCCGACTAAGATGTATGATAGAGAGGATGTTAGAGTTAATCAGGCATTAAGAATATGCAAGGGTATGAATGAATTTTATGGTGATAATAGTATTTTAGGATTTTTTGTATGGTGTATGGCGGATTATAATACACATAAAGAATTCGGTAGTGGTGATAGAATATGTCATCATGGAGTTTTAGATATGTTTAGAAATCCTAAAATTGCGAGTTTCATTTATTCGTCACAAGGAAATGCTGATTATTTTAATTTGTCATCATTATTAAATATTGGTGATTATGATGCGTCTAATATAGATAGTGTTTATGCTTTTACTAACGCTGATAGGATTAATTTATATCGTAATGGAGATTTAATTAAAGTATATGACAGTAATAATAGAGAATTTAAAAATATACCTAATAGTCCAATATTAATTGATGATTTTGTTGGAGATTTATTGGAAAGGTGTGAAGGATATTCACATAAGGCATCAGAGATGATGAAGGCTGTATTGTATGCGACATTAAAATATGGTAATAAGATGCCGTTAAAGTACAAATTGATGTATTTAAGGTTGATGATTAAATATCATGTAAATTATCAAAAGGGATATGAATTATATGGTAAATATATAGGTAATTGGGGATCAGAAGAAATTGTATATAAATTTGAAGCTATAAAAAATGATAGGGTATTTAAGGTTATTAATTTAAGTAAGGTAGATAGATATCATTTAGAATGTAATGTTTCTAGTGATGAGATGATAGTTGATAATACTTATGATGTTGAATTAGTAAGATTAAAGATGGTTGACCAAAATGGTAATGTTTTACCATATTATAATGAAGGTTATGTTATAGAATGTAGTGGTGGAATAGATATTATTGGACCTAAGGTATTATCATTTAAAGGTGGATATTCTGGAATATATGTTAAGAGTAATGGTAATGGTAGTAATGGTAGATTAATTATTAAAACTAGTGTAGAAGAAAAGAACATAGATTTTACTATTATTAATAAATAATGGGAAAATGTGTGGAGTGGTGTTATTAATTTTGTGAATAAATTGGGATTATAATTGAATAAAAATGTGGAATAAAGTGAAGGATGTAAGATGTATTGAACTTGCATCCTTTTTATTTTTTAATATGGGTGAAAATGTTAGGAGATGAGTTTATGGAAAATGTAATAGCAGTGATGCAAAGATATGAATTGAAATATGTTTTAAGTTTAGAACAGGTTAATTATTTAAAAGAAGTATTAAAGGATTATATGGAAATTGATAAATATGGTATGACCTCTATTGAATCACTATATTATGATACTCCTAATTATAGGTTGATTAGAGAATCAATTGAGGGAATGGATTTTAAAGAAAAGATTAGATTACGTTCTTATGGTTTAAATAAACCAGGAAAGCCTGTATATTTAGAATTAAAAAGAAAGGCTGATGGGGTTGTATATAAAAGAAGAATTGAAACATCACCTGATAAAGTAGATAAGTTTATTAATTATGAATCTGATGATTTGAATCAAGGACAGATTTCAGATGAGATAAAGTATTTTAGAGATTATTATAAGTCATTAGTTCCTTCATGTTTAATAATTTATGATAGGGTTGCTTATTTTGAAAGAAATGGAGATCTAAGATTAACTATTGATTATAATCCGAGATATAGACTGGATAATTTGAATTTAGATACATCATTAGAAGGTAAGGCTTTATTGAGTGATGGTGGTGCGATATTAGAAATAAAAGCACAAGATTCTATTCCTTTATGGTTATGTAATATCTTAGATAGAGGAAAGATATATAAAAGTAGCTTCTCTAAATATGGAGAGGCTTATAGAAAAGAAATTTTAAATAAGAGGGGTGTAAGTAATTATGTTTGATCCAATATTTTCAAATGAATCATTTAGCAGTGTAGAGAGTTTCTTTATAATGGCATTGGTAGCCATAGTGTCAGGATTAATATATACTTGGATTTTATCTTTTAAGGTAAAATCAACTAAGAGATTCTTTTTAGTTAATGCTATTTTACCTTTTGTTGTAGGTGCGATATTATCATTTGTTAATGGTAATTTAGGAGTTGGTATAGCAATTGGTGGAGCTTTCGCATTAATTAGATTTAGAAGCGCGCCTGGTTCTGCAGATGAGATGGTTGCGATATTTATTAGTATGGCTGGTGGCGTAGCCTTTGGTATGGGTTATTTAGCTTATGGAGCTATTATTTTAATAGGATTAGCTATTATATATGATGGATTAACATATTTATCTATATTTGATCATAAGAATATTAAAGAAGATAAAATGTTAAGAATTACTATTCCTGAATCTTTAGAGTATAATGATGTGTTTAAGGAAACATTTGATGAATATTTAGTTGAATCAGAAAGTATTGAGGTTAAAACAACTGGAATGGGTTCAATGTTTAAGCTGTCATTTAGAATAAAGATGAAGGATAGCAGTAAAGAAAAAGAAATGATAGATAAATTAAGAATATTAAACGGAAATCTAGAAATACAACTTTTACCTTATGCAAAAAGAGAAAATATATTGTAGGTGATTGAGAATATGAAAAAGATTATTAAATTATTAGGTGCTTTTATATTTGGAATATCGTGCTTTACTTTAATTGCATGTGCTAATATTTCAGAAAATAATAATGAGAATAATATTTCTGTAAACGATAGTGGAGCACAAGGTGAGATAGATGATACTATGTTTTCATCAGGAGATGTAAAAGAAATAAGCGAATCTGAATATGATGGTGAAATAAATTTATCTACATTAAATAGTAATTATACAATATCAACACCAGGTACATATCATGTTACAGGTACATCAAACGATTATCAGTTAATTATTAATTATGCAAATCAAAACGAGAAAAATGTTCATTTAGTATTAGATAATGTCACTATGACTAATTCAAAAAATGCATGTATTTACGTTAAAAGTGCAGAAAAAGTAGTAATTCATTTAGTTGGAGAAAATAGTATTACAACTACATATACAAGTAAAGTTAATGATGGAACATCATCAATTGATGGTGCCATTTATTCTAAGGATGATTTGACAATTACAGGTAGCGGTAGTTTAAAAGTTAATTCTAAGATTCATGGAATAGTATGCAAGGATGATATGAAATTTACTGGTGGTATTATTACAATTAATTCAGATTCTAAAGGAATTGATGCCAATGATTCATTAAGAATTAAAGAATCAAATATTACTATTATATCAGGAAGTGATGGAGTTCATTTAGAAAATGATAGTAATGATACATTTTTCTATATGGAAAGTGGAACATTAAATATTACAGCAACAAATGATGGTATTGATTGTTCAACTTCATCAAATTCTTTTTCTGGATATATATCTATGGTAGGTGGAATTATTAATATTACTTCAGGTGGTGGAAGTGGTAAAAGTGCTTCATCATCTACTAGTACAAAGGGAATAAAGTCTGATGGAACAATTACTATAAGTGGTGGAACAACTGTTGTTAATTCAAGTGATGATTCAATACACGCTGCATCAACAATTTATTTAAAAGGTGGAGTGTTAGATTTAAAGACTGGTGATGATGCAATACATTCAGATACTAAGGTTGTAATATCAGGTGGTACAATAAGTGCTAATGCACATGAAGGAATAGAAGGTAAGAGCGTTGAAATCTCAGGTGGAACGATGACAATTGTCGCATCAGATGATGGTATTAATGCTTCAAATTCTATTACTGTAAGTGGTGGATATATTGATATTAGTATGGGTAATGGAGATGTCGATGGAGTGGATTCTAATGGAACATATACACAAACTGGAGGTTTTGTAGTAGCACGTGTACCAGGTGCTAACGAAATGGCCGCACCGCTTGATACCGATAGTACTGTTAAAATCACTGGTGGAACATTTATAGCATTAGGCTATTTTAATACAGCACAATCATCAACTACAGTTCCTTCTATAAGCTTTGGAAGCAATAGCTTCGGCGGTGGTGCAAGAGGCTTTATGGGTGGTGGACCTGGAATGCCTGGTGGTAATAATCAATCTTCAAGTGTTACTTTCACAAGTGGAACATATACTGTATGTAAATCAGATTCTTCAGATGTTATATTAACATTTAGCTTGACGCAATCATATAGTGCTTTAACGATTGTCTCTGATATGTTATCTACTGGAAATAATTATGTATTAAATTGTAATGGATCTACATATAAAACATGGAGTCAGTCATCAACAAGCGTTACTGGAAATTAATAAATAATGGGTCATTCTTTGACCCATTTTAATATTTAATATTAAAAAAGCTATTTAGTTGTGGTAAAATATATTAAAGATTATTTCGAGGGGTGTTGTTAATATGCGTAAAACAAAAATTATTTGTACATTAGGTCCTGCATGTGATGATGACGAACTATTAAAAAAAATGATTAAAAATGGTCTTGATTGTGCAAGATTGAATTTCTCACATGGAACACATGAGGAACAAAAAGTAAGAATGGACAGAGTAAAAAGAGTAAGGGAGGAATTAGGAGTACCACTACCAATTCTTTTGGATACTAAAGGTCCTGAAATTAGAGTTAAAACATTTAAAGATGGTAAAGTTGATTTAGTTGAAGGTCAAGAGTTTACTTTCTGTAGTGATCCAGATACTGAAGGAGACAATAAGAAGGTTGGACTTTCTTATCCTGATTTAGCCAAATATGTAAATAAGCCAGGAATTAGGATTTTGGCTAATGATGGTAATATTGCATTTGAAGTTGTTAGAATTGAAGGCAAAGATGTAGTATGTAAGGTTTTAAATAGTGCTTATTTGTCTAACAGAAAATCTATTAATATTCCAAATGTTGTTGTAGATATGCCATACATTTCTAAGGCAGATAGAGAAGATATTATATTTGGTATTCAAGAGTGTGTTGATTATATAGCTGCTTCATTTGTACGTCGTAAAGAAGATGTTCTTGAAATTAGAAAATTATTAGATCAATATGATACTTCTGGTAAAATTAGAATTATTTCAAAGATTGAAAATACTGAAGGTATTGAAAAGATGGATGAAATAATTGAAGTATCTGATGGTATTATGGTAGCACGTGGAGATATGGGTGTTGAAGTTCCATTTAGAATGTTACCAAAGATTCAAAAAGAATTGATTGATAAATGCTATAGAGCAGGTAAGATTGTAGTTACAGCTACACAAATGCTTGATTCTATGCAAGTTAATCCAAGACCTACAAGAGCAGAGGTATCAGATGTTGCGAATGCAATTTATGATGGTACAACTTGTATTATGTTATCAGGTGAATCAGCTGCTGGTAAATATCCACTTGAGTCTGTAACTGCAATGAAAGATATTGCAGATTATACTGAAACTAATATTGATTTTGAAACAAGATATGATGATGCTAATTTGGATTTGGGTGATGATTTCTTGTCATCAATTTGTAACGCTGCAGTAACATGTGCATATCAAGTAGATGCCAAAGCTATAATTTGTGTTACAAATCATGGTCAAACAGCATTTAAACTTTCTGCATATCGTCCTTCATGTCCTGTAATAGCTATTACAGTTGATCAAAAAGCATGTAGACAATTAAATTTAGCTTGGGGTGTAATTCCTGTATATGCCGAAAAGAAGAGTAGTACAGATGAATTATTCTTATATGCAATTGAGAAGGCTCTTGAAACAGGTGTTGTTAAAAAAGGCGATAAGGTAATTATCACAGGTGCATCATTTATTGGAGATGCAGTAACAGATACTATTAAGCTTCATATTATGTAATAATAAATTGGCTAGGTAATATTTATATACCTAGCTTTTTTTGTTGAAAATTATAGACGGCATTAATAAAAAAATGGAAAATTAAAAATATCGTTGAAAGATATAAATTGGTATGATATAATACTAGAGCATTTCGATAAAATGCCCTTGCCTAGAACCTAAGCTAGGCCAAAAGACCATAAGGAGGTTACAAAAATGAGAAAATATGAAATTATGTACATTCTTCGTTCTAATCTAGATCAAGAAGCAATAAAGGCTGAAGTTGAAGCAGCTAAGAATATTATTACTTCTAATAATTCTAAGGTTATCGATGTTAAAGAATGGGGCTTAAGAGAGCTTGCTTACGAAATTGAGCATAATAAGAAAGGTTATTATGTATTAATGAACGTAGAAGCAACTAAGGAAGCTATTAATGAATTTAATCGTATCGCTGGTTATAGTGAGAAGATTATTCGTCATATTGTTGTAGCACAAGAAGCATAAGAGGTATTAAGATGAATAGAGTATCTTTAGTAGGAAGAATTACAAGAGATCCAGAAGTTCGTTTTGGACAATCAGGTAATTCTGTATTAGGCTTCACTATCGCAGTTGATAGAGCACAAAGAGATGCTAATGGTCAAAGACAGGCTGATTTTATTAATTGCGTTGCCTTCGGACAAATTGCAGACTTTATTAGTCGCTATGTTAAGAAGGGATATATGTTAGCAGTAGGTGGTAGACTTCAAACAAGAAGTTATCAAGGTGCTGATGGACAACAACGTAATGTTACTGAGGTATTATGTGATTCTGTTGAGAATTTAACTCCAAGAGATCCTAATAGCCAACCTCAAAATGATAATCAACCTCAACAAAGACAATATCAACCAAATTACAACAATCCAAATCAGGGTTATAATAACCCAACATATCAGCAACAACCTGAGCCACAATATAGACCTCAAAATCTACAAAAGCCAGCTCAACCAGATTCATTTGATGTTTCTGATTCAAGTGATGTTGCCGATGATGATTTACCATTCTAAAATATAAGGAGGAAAAAACATGCAAAATCGTAGAAATGACCGTGATGGTCAACGTCGTGGACGTAAAAAAGTATGTTATTTTACACAAAACCATATTGAATACATTGATTACAAGGATGTAGATTTATTAAAGAAGTTCGTTACTGATAGAGGTAAAATCTTACCTAGAAGAGTAACTGGTACATCTGCTAAGTATCAAAGAAAGCTTGCTATCGCAATTAAGAGAGCAAGACATATGGCTTTATTACCATTCGTTAAAGACTAGTAATAAATTTTGTGAAGTGACACAATCACTCGCAAGAAAATGACATAAAACATAAGTATAGAATGACCTTGTCAATTTTGGCATGGTCTTTTATTTTTGTCCGAATCTATCCAGCCCACTTCACCAGCCACTTATATATGTTATATATAAATCCCAGCCATGAACGAGACTGTTGCACGGATGACAAAAATTGCTGATGATTGTTGAAATATATCAAAATTATGATATAATAATGATAGGAGATGATGATTATGCAAAATATTAGACCATCAGCAGAATTAAGAAATAAGTACAATGAAATATCAAACTTATGTAAGGAAACTAGAGAACCAGTTTATATAACAGTAAATGGTCATGGAGACACTGTAATACTGAGTTTAGAACAATTTAATCAAATGCAGGCTGAATTAGAATTATTAAAAATGCTAGCTGAATCTGAAGAAGATGTTAGAAATGGAAGAGTTGCTCCTGTAGAAGATTCATTTAATGATATTAGAAAGAAGCTTGAACTATAATGAGTTATAAAATTGTAAGAACTGATAAATTCAACGATCAATTAACTGATATTATTATGTATATACGAGATACATTTTCTAAGAAAGAAGCAATAGAATACCTTAATTATCTTGAAACTGTAATAAATAATTTAAAAGACTTTCCAAATATTGGCGTTGTACCTAGATACCAATCCATTGCTAAACAAGGATATAGAGCGATTATTTGTAAGAAAAATATATTGTTTTACAAGATAAATGAAGAAACTAAAGAAATTATTTTAAATGTCATTGTATCTTCAAAAAGAAATTATTTAAATTTAATATAGGATATATGGGTATGGCTGAATTGAATGAAATTTTAAACTTTACATTAGAAAAAAAATATATGCGAATTCAAGGAGAAGAATTAGCATATAAAACTAAAAAGCCTGTTGGTATATTTGTATTAACTTGGAGAAGAGTAAGAGATGGTATTTATTCTGAAGAAGACAAAAATACATATTTAGAAGTAGATAAATGGTTTAAAGAAAATTTACCTGAACCACCTTTTTATGGAGATAACAATGATAATCCTTTAGGTGCCACAACTTGGTTTAAAATAAATAATTCAAGTATAATGTTAGAACATATTAAACCATTATTAGATTTATTAGATAAATATAATGTTCCATATGAAATAGCATATTCAGATAATCCAGGTAAGGTTATATATGAAGATGATTATCAAATTGGTGTTATAGATTACGACAAGTAGACTTTCATCAGCTGAAGGAATGTTTGATGAAATTAGAAAGAAATTAGACTTAGGTGATTTAAAGTGAAAGAAGTAAAACTAAGTATAAATAGAAAAATAAATATATCTGAACTAATAATTAATAAATTCAAAGAAATTAAATTAAAAGAATATTATATGAGGGAATTTAGGAAAGAAAATGAGACTATTTATTTCTTTGTATACGAACATAGTTATAAAACATTCAAACAAGTTAGTTATTTTATGCGTAGACCAGGTGAAATAATTGTTACTACATCTATAGTTGCTAAAGTTACGAATGAAGAAACAGAAGTATCATTTGTAATTAGTACAGACGAAGATGAACAAATTCCAAATTACTTACTTGTTAGTTTATTAGAACGTGGATTTAAAATTGTAGAATAAAGTAGCTTTAAAATAATAAAGCTACTTTTCTAATTATATCAGCTAGTATTTTGCTATTGAATATCAATAATTAAGACTGCAATATTTATATAATTATCTGGATTCATTAGATGATAAGGATGATTATGCACTTGTAATTTTTGATATAGATGATTTCAAAAAGATAAATGATACATATGGTCATATATATGGAGATTATGTAATAAAAGAAATTTCTAATATTGCAAAAAACAATTCTTTAAATCAATTTGTCGCAAGATATGGAGGAGAAGAATTCATTATAATCATTAAATTAAATAATGATTTTAATAAGGCATATGAAATAACTGAAGATATAAGAAAAAGAATAGATGAATATAAGTTTGAATTAAATAATGTCGTTACTCATATTACAGTTAGTTTAGGTATTTCTAAATATCAAGACGGTTTAAGAAATGATGAATGGATCAAAAGCGCAGATGACAAATTATATATTGCGAAGAAAAATGGTAAAAATCAAACAGTAATTTAAAATGAACTAAGAGACTAATGTTGAAAAATAGAAATATAGAAAATTAAAAAAAGATGTGAAATGTACTATTAAAGCACAAATCACATCTTTTTTATAACTTCATATTATTTATATATTTTTGATAAGATTCTTCAATGCTTCTACGCTTGTTTTCATAATCTTTTTTATTATGTTCATATATTTGTTTGTAATATGGTTTACTTATATTTTTAACATCAATCATAAATTTTATACCAATTATAAATCCTATAATGAGAATTGCAATTGAAATTATTGTTAGTGCTAAGATACCAAATACAATTCCAAGTACTAGGAATAATATAAATAAAAGTATTGTTGAAATAATAGTGTATTTAGCAATAGTTCTTGGCTTTTTTGTGGCTTCTTTTCTTTCGGCTGTAACTTTTCTATTAAATGAAAGTACCTCATCATAATTATCTGCTGGATATTCACCAAATAGTTTGATTTCTATTTCTCCATTTGAAGAGGCTACAAATAGAAGATTTTTGTCTCTTATTGATATTGTTAATGCATATAAAGATACAATTGTACAACTAATGTTATTTAGGGTTGTTGTGCCATAATATTCTTCATTCTTAACATGGTTTCCTGGGTATGTGATGTTTTCTCTAAATACTTTATTTACGATATCATTTTTTAAAAATTCAACCATATCAGGAGTAAGTGAGCAGTTCTTTAATTCATCATTTGACAATAAACGTACATTGTTTCTATCCATTTTATGATTGGCAACATATTCGTCATATATTTTATATTTTTCATCATATGTTCCAGATGATGCAGTGCCACTTATTGTACCAGAATCATTTACCCAATCTGTAATTGTTCTAACAGAAGTAGATTGAGTTTTATTTTGATATCCATTCCCATATGTTGTAGTTTTATATTTAGTTGTTGTTTCTAATTTGTCGTAGCCTATCATTCTAGAATATTCAATTTCTGCTGTACCAGTAGATTGAATAAGTGGAATATTAATCCTTGATACATTACTACGAGTCATTTCATCGAAAATATATGATGGCGCATAGCTATCATCTTTTATATACTTTAAAACAGCATTTAAAAAATCTTGTTCTGAAAAAGAGTCTTTATATAAATAACCTTCATTGAATTTATAATCTTCCATAATAATATCTCCTCATATCAAAAAACATTTTAACATTAATAAATCTTTTAGTAAATATAATATGTCTCTATGTTGTAAAGATTAATAGACAAATTAGCTTTTGGCTGCCCTATTATTAATTATGAATACGTTTTACAAAGATAATTACCTTTTTTTCTTGATATAATATAGGTGTTTTAGTAAAGAAGGCTTTATTTATGTATACAGAAAAGGATTTAAAAAAGTATGATTATTTTAAAAATAGAAATATAGATTATGCCATAGATTCATTAACTGGTGTTTTAACAAGAACTAATATATTAGGCTTCGCAAGACATTTAGTTGAGAATAATGTAGAGTTTATGATGGGTATATTAGATGTTGATAATTTTAAGCTTGTTAACGATAATTATGGACATAAGGTTGGAGATGGATGTTTACAACAATTAGCAGAGAATCTAGCAAATTATATTGGTGAAGATGGATTAGTTGGTAGATTTGGTGGAGATGAGTTCATTGTTATTTGTTTTAATGATACTTCATATGAGGATATTTATTCTTATGTAAATAAAATGTATACTGATGGTGGTATCGTTAGAAAAAAATATAATGTAGAGAACGTCTATTTTTATGTTACTGCCACAATTGGGTGTGCATCATTTCCTAAGAATGCGGATAATTATGACGATTTGTTTTTAACTATTGATAAAGCTTTATATAGAGGTAAGACAAAGGGTAGAAATTGTTTTATTATTTATGTTGAAGAAAAGCATAAAAATATAATGGTAAATAGAAGAGAACAATCAACACTTATTAATATGTTTAATAGAATTAGTGAATTACAAAATGATGAAAAATATGCTGTTGAAGAAAGAATTAAAAACATATTAAATTATATTACAATTGCACTTTCTATATCAGAATCATCAGTGTTATTTGTGGACAAGAGAACAATCTCTGGTGGAGATGGTTATAATTGTGTAATAGATGATGACTGTTTAAAGATATGTGAGCAACTAACAATAAGTGATAATGTGTTTATTCCATCTGGGTTATATAATCATTTGAATGATGAGAAAGTGGCTAATTTTGTTAGAGAGAAGAATATTGTAACATTTATGGTCGCTAGAATTGTTGTTTCTAAGAAGACTTTTGGTTACATTCTTTTATTTGAAAATAAAATGTCTAGAATATGGCAAGAAAGAGATGCTGAATTACTTTTATATTTAGGTAAAGTAATTGAAGTGCTATATAAGTAATAATTATGACCTTATCTTATGATGAGGTCATTTTTTTTACCAAATACCTTTAAAAAAATGCCGAATACCTTAAATCTATTTTAAATAGTTTTTATATACATATAATGGAAGCTGAGGTGAGACATATGGAGATAATTAAAGTATGTAATGTATGTAAAGATTATAAGAAAATAAGAGCTTTAAATAATGTATCACTTAGCATTAATGAGGGTGAATTATATGGGCTATTAGGTGTTAATGGTGCAGGTAAAACTACTTTGTTAAAGATATTGTCTGGATTAACTAATTTGACAAGTGGAGATTTTATTATATCTGGTTATAGCAAAAATCAAATGGATGAAATAAAGAGAATAATTGATATTTCTCCACAAGAGACAGCTGTTGGAATGAATTTAACTGTATTAGAGAATTTAAAGTTTTTCCAGGATTTATATGATAAGAAGGATAAAGAATATTTAGATTTGATAATTAATGATTTAGGATTGAGTGAGGTTGTTAATCAAAGAGCTAAAACATTATCTGGTGGTTATCAAAGAAGATTGTCTATTGCTTTAGGATTAATTTCAAAGCCTAAGATATTATTGTTGGATGAACCTACATTGGGATTAGATGTATTAGCTAGAAGAGAATTATGGAATATAATTAATAAATTTAAGGGTAAGATAACTATTATTTTAACTTCACATTATTTGGAAGAAATAGAAGCTTTATGTGATAGAGTAGCTATTATGTCTAAGGGTAATTTGTTAATTGAAGGGACTATTGATGAAATAAAAGAAAAAACAAATCAAACTTCGTTTGAGGAGGCTTTTGTTAAGATTGTAGGGGGTGAAAATTAATGAATAAAACTTATGTTTTTATGAAAAGAAATTTAAAAGAAATGGCAAGAGATCCATTAATATATGTGTTTTGTGCTGGATTCCCTATTTTTATGGTTTTAATGTTTCAGATTATTTTAAAATTTACAGGTGAAAGTACTCCTATATTTGAGGTAAAAAGTTTAATACCTGGTGTGATGATGTTTTCATATTCTATATTGATGTTAATGGCATCATTATTAATATCTAAAGATAAAACTATTGCTTTTTTAAAAAGATTATATACATCTCCTATGAAAAGTCATAATTATTTAGTTGGATATTTTGTTCCATTTTTAATTATAGGTATTATTCAATCTTTAATTTGTATAATATTAGGCTATATTTTTGGGGCAACATCAGGAACTGGTTTTATTCCATTTTATAGTAGTTTATTGTTAATTGTAGAAATGTTACCTATTATGGCTATGAATATTTTTATAGGAATGATTTTAGCCACATTGTTAAATGAAAAATCAGCACCTGCAGTTACATCAATATTTATTTCTTTATGTGGTGTATTAGGTGGTGCATGGATGCCACTTGATAAGATGGGTGATTTTGAAAAGTTCGCAGAAGCATTGCCATTTTATCCTTCAGTATATTTAGGAAGAGTTATAACAAATGCTACACATACAGCTCCTGATGGATTAGGTAATCTTGTTTATTATTCATTTAGTGATAGAGGATTGATGTTTTTATTGATTACATTTGGATATTTAATTCTTTTTGGTGGATTAACTATTTTATTCTTTAACAAAAGATTAAAAAATGATTGTTAATATTGTATAATTATCTTTAGGAGGAAAGTCCTATGAGATGTTATACATATATAGAAGAAATTGAAGAAGAAAAAGTGTTGATATATGCTAAGGAAAGAACTAAATTAGTTGATGAAATAGAGTCTTTAGTTATATCATCAGATGTTGATTTAACAGGTACTTATAATAATGAGATAATTAAAATCGATATAAATGATGTTACATGTTTTATATCTGAAAATAATAAAGTATTTGCGTTAATTAATGATAAAAGATATCAAATTAAACAAAGGTTATATCAATTGGAAGAAATGAATTTAAATACATTTATTAAAATAAATCAATCTTGTTTAGCGAATAAAAGAAATATTAAGAAATTTGAATCTACAATTGGTGGAGCATTAAAGGTTATATTTAAGAATGGTTATATTGATTATATATCAAGAAGAGAATTGAAAAATGTTAAGCAAAGGATGGGATTGTAATATGAATTGTTATGTAAAAGAATTCTTAAAAAGAGGCTTAATATTTTCAGGATTTGGGCCTATAATAGCTGGTATTGTATATTTAGTTATTGAATCATCAGGAGTTGATTTAAAATTAACTGGATTTACTGTATTTTTAGCAATTTTAACTACATATATTATCGCATTTGTACAAGCTGGAAGTTCAGTTTTCAATCAAATAGATGATTGGTCTAAAGGAAAAAGTTTGTTTTTTCAAATGACATCAATATATATAGTATATATTGGTGGATATTTAATAAATAATTGGATTCCATACAAAACAGAAGTAATAATTATTTTTACAAGTGTATACGTTGTTACATTTTTGACACTATGGTTAACTGTTTATTTCATAAATAAAAATGTTAGTAAGAAGTTAAATGATAAGTTGAATAGTGAAATAGAATAGGAGATAATATGGGGCTATTTAAGAAAAAAGTAAAAATAGATTCAAAATTTAAAAAGGATGAATTCGTTGCATTCCATATGGATAAAGAGCTTAAACATGGAGTTATTAAGAGTGTAAGAAAAGAAAATGATATCATATACTATGACATCAATGTTGGTGGTGAAGCTACTTGGTTAGCTAAAAATATTGAGGAAAAAGATATTTTAAAGATTAAGTAATTTTTATCAAAAAGGGACTGCTTATAGCAGTTTCTTTTTTGTTTTTTGATATAATTGATATTTATCAATTATTTTGATATAATAAAAAAGACTATGCGAGGTGGTTGCATGAATAAATTATTACAAAAAATTAGAACAGGATTTTTCTTTGCATTATTCATTGTTGCAACAGGAGTCTTTGGATATTTTACATATTATTTTTTAATGATATCTGATTCTAATTATAAAACATTGTTAGCAATAATGTTTTTAATATTTGCGATAGTTTCATTAATTGTTGCTATTGCATTTATATTCTTATTGATTAATAGTGATAGTAAGGCTAAAATTAAGGATTTAGATTTAAGATTAAAGAAGTGGACTAATATTTCATATCATGCTACACAAGCAGGAGATGAAGCTTTTAATAAGCTACCAGTTGGTATTATTTTATATGATAATGAGAATATCATCACTTGGGCAAATCAATATGCTAAGAATATATTCCATAGTAATTTAATTGATTCACAGCTTGAGGGTATTTCTAAAGATTTAGTTGAAAATGTAGTAGCTGGACAAGAAACAATGCTATTAAAGTTTGAAAATAATTCATATGATGTAATTCATAATTCTCAAAATGAGATTTTATATTTTTTTGATTCAACAGAAAGAGAAAAAATAAAAAAGAGATATGATGAAAGAATAACAGCAATTGGTATTATAGAATTAGATAATCTAGAAGAATCATTGAAGAAATTTGATATGCAAGAAAAAGCTAATATAAGAGGTCAAATTCTTGGAGAAATATCAGATTATTGTTTAAAATACAATTGTTATTTACAAACATTAGTTGGCGATAGAATGACAGTAATCATGGATAAGGATGCTACATTTAAGATGATTGAAGATAAGTTTTCATTACTTGATTCAATTCGTAGCATAGCTCAAAAGAATAGATTAAAAGCATCTATTTCTATGGGCGTTGCATGTTATGATAACAAATATAATGATTTAGGAACTATTGCTCAAAATGCTATCGAATTAGCAGAAAAACGTGGTGGTGACCAAGTAGTTGTAAACCTTGAGGGTGAACAAATCAAGTTCTTCGGTGCTAGAACAAATTCACTTGAAAAGAATACGTTGGTTGAAGCCCGTATGCAATCTATTGGTTTAAAAGAGGCTATTGAGGCATCATCAAATGTTGTATTAATGTGTCATAAGTTTGCAGACTGTGATGCGATTGGTTCTATGCTTGCTGCATATCATATGGTTATAAGTTCTGGTATAGATGCTAAGATGGCATTTGATCCTGAGCTTGCTGATGTTACTGTAAAGAAGATTTATGAAAAGATAAAGAAGGAATCATCAATTGCTAATAATTTCGTTTCACTTGCTCAAGCAATTGATTTATTGAAGCCACAAACATTATTATTGATTACTGATACACAATCACCATCATTGGTAATGTTCCCTGATTTATTTAATAAGGCAAAAAGAATATCTATTATTGATCACCATAGACCTGGTGAAATTGGATATAGTGAATATTTAACTTATTATTTGGATTCAAGTGCATCAAGTGCAGTTGAATTGTGTACAGAAATGTTTATGTTCTATAGTTCTGATATTTCATTTGTACCACTTGAGGCATCTATAATGCTTGCAGGTATTATTGTTGATACAAATAATTTTACTCAGCGTTCTGGTACAAGAACATTTGAAGCAGCAGCTACATTAAAATCAATGGGTGCTGATATGATATTTGTTCGAAAATTGTTGCAAGAGCCACTTGATAGTGAAAAACTATTTGCCCAAGCTTTGGGAAAAGCATGGATATATGGAGAAAGATTCAGTATTGTTTGCCTTGATGAGGATCAAAGGATTCCTGATAGAACAACACTTGCTAAGATTTCTGATAAACAATTAATGATTGATGGTGTAGATGCATCATTCACTATTGGTAGAATAGATCAAAAATCTGTTGGTGTTTCTGCAAGAAGTTTAGGAGATTCAATCAATGTTCAAATTATTATGGAGCAAATGGGTGGTGGTGGTCACTTTAATAGTGCTGCTACACAGCGTAGAGAAGTATCCATTGAAGATTTGAAAAATGAATTAATTGAGATTTTAAGATTAGAATATGTAGAAGGAGGAAATGGTGTTATGAAAGTTATTTTAACTACTGATGTTAAGGGTAAAGGTAAAAAAGGTAGCATCATTGAGGTTGCAAATGGTTATGCTAACTTCCTAATTGGTAATAAGCAAGCATTACCTGCAACAGATGAAAACTTAGCCAATTACGAACGTGCTAAGGAACAAGAAAGAATAGAAGCTGAAAACAACAGAAATTTATTATTAAAGTTTAAAAAAGATATCCAAGGTAAATCAATTCATATTAAGATGAAGATTGGTCAAGATGGAAAGAATTTTGGTAAGATTACAACAAAGCTTGTTTGTGATGAATTTGAAGCACAAACTGGTATTCATCTAGATAAGAGAAAAGTTGAGTTACCAGCTGAAATCAATTCAATTGGTATCTTTACTGCGACAGTTAAGCTAGATACTGATATTGTTGCACAATTTGAAATTAAGGTTGAAGGAAAGTAGTTAGGAAGAATAAAGATGGCTAATAACAAAGAAGTTAAATTGCCTCAAGAAATCGAAGCTGAAATAGCAATATTAGGTAGTATATTCATTGATCCACGTAAAATAGTGGTTGCAATGGATTTGTTAGATGAAGATGATTTCTTTGACAATAGAAACAAGTTAATATTTAAAACAATGGTATCTCTATCTAAAGAGGGTAAAGCTATTGATGGTACTACAGTTATTGGACGTCTTAATTCTAATGGCGAATTAGAAATAAGTGGTGGTGCAGATTACATTTCTTCAATAGCCATGTATGAATATACTTCAAGCCACATTGAAACATATATTGGTTTGGTAAGCCAAGCATCAATAAGAAGAAAGTCAATTGCCACATTACAAAAGCTTGTTGAACAAGGCTTTAATCCTGATGTGTCAACTGATAATTATATTGATAATGTTGAATCTGAAGTTTTTGAAATATCAAAGAAAAAAAGTGTTACAGGATTTGAAACAATAGGCACTGTTAGTGAAAGAGTATTTAAGAATACTGAATCACAGTCAAAGCGTGGAAATGATGTAATTGGTTTAGATACAGGATTTGAAAAACTTAACAAGATTACACAAGGATTTCAGCCTGGTCAATTGATTGTTCTTGCAGCGAGACCAGGAGCTGGTAAAAGTGCTATGAGTTTAAATTTAGCATTTAATATTGCAACTAGAAATAATTTGGATGTTGCTATATTTTCATTAGAAATGCCAAGCGATCAATTGGTTGAAAGATTAATTGCATCTGATGCATCTATAGCGCTTGGTAGTATTAAAAATGGTAATTTGGATAAGGCAGCTTGGTTAAGATTTAATACAAGTATTAGAAAATTATCAAATGTAGGATTGTTCTTTGATGATTCTCCTAATACAACAATTTCATCAATTAGAGCTAAATGTCGTAATAAGAAAGCTGAGAAGGGATCAAAACTTGGCATGGTTATTATTGATTATTTACAATTGATTGAAGATAGTTCATCTAAAAATACTGTAGAGAGAGTTACTAAGATTACACGTGGTCTAAAATTGATGGCAAGAGAACTTGAGGTTCCTGTCATTGCTTTATCGCAATTATCACGTGATATTGAAAAGCAAAACGCCGCTAGTAAAGCACAGGATGTTACTAAGCAAGCAAGAGAACCAGTATTATCAGATTTACGTGATTCTGGATCTATTGAGCAGGATGCGGATATTGTTATGTTCATCCATAGAAAGGATTTAAGATCTCCTGATACAAAGCTTATTGTAGCTAAGAACCGTTCTGGTTCTAATGGAGACATTCCTATGTTATTTACTGGTGAACACCAAAGATTTAAAGAGAAAACAAATGAGGAAGAATAATTATGTTAGATAGATTAAAGCTAATGGAAGCTAGATATAATGAAATAAATGAGCTTCTTACACAGCCAGAGGTATTATCTGATGTTAAGAAATTGACAGAGCTTTCTAAGGAGCAAAGATCTTTAGAAAAAGTTGTTCAATTATTTCATGAGCAAACAAAGTTAGAAGATTCGTTATCAGATTTAAAGGAAATGAAAAAATCTGATGATAAGGAGCTTGCTGAAATGGCAGAGCTTGAATATGAGGAAGCAAATAAAAGAATTGAGGAAATATCTGAAGAAATAAAGGTATTGTTATTGCCAAAAGACCCTAATGATGAGAAAAATGTTGTTGTTGAAATTAGAGGTGCTGTTGGTGGTGATGAAGCAAATATTTTTGCTGGAGATTTATTTAGAATGTACTCTAAATATGCTGAATCAAAGGGATGGAAGATTCAAGTACTAGATTCTATGCCATCTGAAATGGGAGGCTTCTCTCAAATAGAATTTATGGTTTCTGGTGAAATGGTTTATTCATTTTTAAAATATGAGTCAGGTGCACATAGAGTACAAAGAGTTCCTGCTACTGAATCAAAGGGTAGAATTCATACAAGTGTAGCTACTGTTTTAGTTATGCCAGAAGCTACTGAGATTGATTTTAAATTAGATATGAATGATATTAGAGTTGATACATTCTGTTCATCTGGTCCTGGTGGACAAGGTGTAAATACTACTTACTCAGCAGTAAGAGTAACACATGAACCAACTGGTATGTCTGTTGCATGCCAAACATATCGTTCTCAACATGAAAATAAAGCTGCTGCTTTACAACTTTTAGCTACAAGATTATATGATCAATTAGTTAGAGAAAAGGAAGAGGCAGAGGGAGCAGAACGTCATTCATTAGTTGGTAAGGGTGATAGATCTGAAAAGATTAGAACATATAACTGGCCTGATAACCGTGTTACTGATCATAGAATTGGTTTAACAATTAATAGATTAGACGCTATTATTGAAGGAAAGCTTGATTTAGTTATTGAGGAATTAATCAACGAAGATCAAAAGAGAAAGCTTGCTCAAGAGGCTGCTATAAAATTATAATTAATTATTGGTGCTATGTTTATCATAGCATTTTGTCTTAAATAGGAATGGAGGTGTTGCAATTGTTAAACAATGTTCATAAGTATCGTAAATTAAAGAAAATGACTCAAGAAGAATTAGCTAGTTTAGTTGGCGTAACTAGACAAACTATTATTTCGATTGAACAGGGTAAATATATTGCTTCACTACCGTTAGCACTTAAAATGGCTGATATTTTTGAAGTAAGTGTTGAGGATATTTTTATTTTAGAGGACAAGGAGAAGTAATAAGAAAATGGAAGAATTGATAAATAGAACAAAGATAAAACTTATTGTAATGAGCTCATCATTAATATTACCGATAGCTATATTATTTATAATGTCATTTGATAGTTTTGATTGGGTAGAAAAAGATAATAGTATTTTTGTTAATGCGCCTTATGTTCCATATATCGCAAGTGCTATTTTATTTGGTTGGATAGGATGGAAGCTTGTAAAATACATTCGCATTTTAAAGAGCGAGGATTTTGCAAATAAAGTATTGATAGGTAAGACTGATGAAAGAATTAAATATTTAAAAATGAGAGCTAATGCATTGACATATAAAATATTTTTGTATGTTATGGGTGTTGCTGTTATATTTTGCGCATTTATTAATTGGGGTTATTTTTTCTTCAGTATTGGAGTATTAATAGTATTTTTAGTTATACATGGAATAGTATATTTTGTATTTTTAAAGAAGTTTTAATGTTATGATAAGGATGAAAAAGGAATTAATTCTAATTTCAAGTATATTAATAATTGCCACAACAATATTTTTTATTGTTGCGATTATTGTATATAAAAATAATGGCGAATTAGCCATTGATAATAATATCCAAGATAAAGTATATAGTTTGCGCGGAGAAAAAGGTGGATTTATATATTTTATATTTAGAATTATAACTGAGTTTGGATATGTATATGCTGCAGTTGTTATAATACTTTTTATGGCTATATTTAGTAAATTTGATAGAGGTACTGTTATAGCTATATTTGATATTATTTTTGCAACAATTTTAAATCTTGTCTTAAAATTATATTTTGATAGGGAAAGACCGAATAGTGCACTTCAGTGGATGAGAGAGTCTGATACCTCTTTTCCATCTGGACATTCATGTACGGCAGCTTTTCTTTATTCATATTTAACTTATTATTTGTTCAAAAATAATAAAAAGAAAATTATTAAATATACAATATTAATAGTAAGTATTGTTTTAATCCCTACAATTATGTTATCAAGAATTGTACTAGGTATGCATTATTTTTCTGATGTAATTGCTGGTGCAATGGTTGGCATTATTTCATTTTGTATTAGTGCATTTATTTATATGTTATTCGAACGATATGGTATTTTAGATAAAAGTATTATTAGTTTTAAGAGGAAAAAGGATGAAGAAGAAAGCATTAATTCTTAGTATGTTTATTTCGTTAATAGCTATATTGTTTTCTTGTGGAAAAAATAATTCTTATAGTTTCGCTCCGATTTATGTATTTGATACAACAGTAAGTGTTATATTTTACGATGGTGATGATTATAAATTAGATAAGGATACTGCTAATAAGTACTATAATGAAATAAAGCAAAGGCTTAATGAAATAAATAGAACTACAAGTGATTATGATTCTAATGATACTAATACAAGTATCTGTGATTTAAATCAAAGAAGAACACTTGAGGTTAGTAGTGAATTGATTAGTATTTTAAATAAAGCAGTTGATTTAATAGAAGATACTAATGGTTACTTTAATCCTTTTATGGGTAGACTTAATCATATGTGGAAAGATGCAATAAATAAGAATACTATTCCAAGTGATGATGATATTAAAAATGAACTTGAAATTGTTAAAAATACAAGTATAGATATTAAAGATAATAGTGTTACTATCGTAGGCGATGGAAATATAGATTTAGGTGGTATGGTTAAAGGATATGCACTTGAATGGATGAGAAAATATTTGGATAGCAACCATGTAACTAAGTATGTTCTTGATTGTGGTTCATCAAGCATTTATGTTGGCGATTATCTAACTAATGTTAGTATTTCAAAACCTTATAAAAACGGAACTATTTTTGATAATAAGGTTAAAAATATTGGAATAGCTACTTCAAGTGGTGAACATCAAAGCATAGTTAAGGATGGTGTTAGATATCATCATTTAATTAATCCATATACAGGATATCCATCAAATAATTACGATTTAGTAAGCATTATGGGTAATATTGATAACGGAATGATGGATGCGTATTCGACAGCTATATTTTCTATGGATGAAAAAGAATCAGAAGAATTTTCTGTAAAAAAGGGATTGGAGTTAATTACTCTTAAGGGCGATACAGCAAGAAGAATAATATACTAGAAATAAATATGAGGGTGGTTTAGATGAAAAGAGTGAATGATATTATTTTAATAATTGCACTTTTGTTCGGTATAGCCGCTCTTTTTATTGTTTTTTTTGTAAGGCAGGAATCAGGAGAAATGCTTTATGTGAATATATATCATAAAGAAGATTTATTGTATTCTGTTCCTTTGGAGAAAAATGATACGATTGAAATAAATGGCGATGTATCTAAGATGATAATAATTATAAAAAATGGTAAGGTACATGTTGATTATAGCGGATGTGATAGCCAAACTTGTGTTCATGAGGGAGAAAAAAATCATGAACATGATGTTATTACATGTTTGCCTAATAAAGTATATATAAGGATAGGAAGTAAGTTAGATGTCAATAGTTAAGAGATGGTCAATTATAGCCATGTTATTAGCTATGGCTATAGTTTTAAGTATTATGGAATCCTTTATTCCAGTATGGATTCCAGGAGTAAAATTAGGACTTGCAAATGTTATTATTTTAATAATGTTATATGAATTTAAATCTAGTGAGGCATTTTTGGTTCAATTATTAAGAATAGTTTTAGCATCAATAATGCGAGGTACATTTTTAGGACCTTCATTTGCTATGAGTATAGCTGGAGGGTTATTAGCATTTATAGTTATGTTTTTGTTCGTTAGGATAAAAATATTTACACCTTTAGGAGTTAGTAGTATATCTGCAGTAGCACATGCTACAGGACAAATATTAGCTGCAATGTGGCTATTGGGAACAACTGCAGTTATGTATTATCTTCCATTTATTATGTTATTATCTTTGGCAACTGGAATTTTATCTGGATTTATAGCAGATAGCTATTTGAAAAGAAGTATTACTAGTAGATTTATATCTTAAATTCGTTTTAAATTGACAAAGAGTTAAATATTTAGTATTATATTTACTGAGCAATGGGGCTTAGGTTTAATTAATAATTAATTGCAGTGTAGCATAGTGGGACTCCATTATGCTTATTTTATTTATTAAACCTCATAATATATAGAAAAGGATAAGGTAATTAAAATGAGTAGTTACACAAAAGAAGATATCCGCCGTATTTGTGAAAAGGAGAATATTAGATATATTCGTATGATGTTTACAGATATGGATGGTATGTTAAAAAATGTTGAAATCCCTGCTGACAGACTTGAGGATGCAATGAGCAATTCAATTATGTTTGATGGTTCATCTATTGAGGGATTCGCAAGAGTTTATGAAGCAGATATGTTTTTACATCCAGATTTAGACACTTTCTTAGTTTTATCTTGGGAGGATTCTCGTTATGGAAAGGCTGCTAGATTTATTTGTGATGTATATAAGCCAGGAGAAAATGGCGAACATGTTCCATTTGAGGGAGATCCTAGAGGAGTATTAAAACGAAATGTTCAATTTATGAGAAGTATGGGCTTTAAGGCATTTAATTGTGGAGTAGAGCCAGAATTCTTCTTATTTAAATTAGATGAAGAAGGAAAACCATCATTAAAATTTAATGATAAAGGTGATTATTTTGATTTAGCACCTATTGATAGTGCTGTTGATTGTAGACGTGATATTGTATTAGAATTACAAAAGATTGGTTTTAAAGTAGAAGCATCTCACCATGAGGCTGCTCCTGGACAACATGAAATAGATTTTAAATATGATAGTGCTGTTGAGGCATGTGATAATGTTCAAACATTTAAACTTGTTGTAAAAAATATTGCAAGACGTCATGGATTACATGCTACATTTATGCCAAAACCTGTTGCAGGAATAAATGGTTCCGGTATGCATGTAAATTGTTCTTTGTTGTCTCAAGATAATAAGAATGTTTTTTATGATCCTAATACAGAAAATAAATTATCTCAATTAGCTTTAGACTGGATTGATGGTATTTTAACACATGCGAAGGGATTCTGTTTTTTGACAAATCCTACAGTTAATTCATATAAAAGAATTGTTCCAGGTTTTGAAGCACCATGCTATATTTCTTGGAGTGATTCAAACCGTTCAACAATGATTCGTATTCCTGCTGCACGTGGTATGGCTACTAGAACTGAAGTTAGAAGCGTTGATGTTAGTGCAAATCCATATTTGGCAATAGCTGCTATTTTAAGAGCAGGTTTAGATGGTGTTATGCATAATTGTAAGCATTTCAAACCTGTATATGATGATTTATATACAATGAGTGACGAAAATAGAAAGAAAAAGGGCATTGAATCATTGCCAGCTAATTTAAAAGAAGCTATGGATGGATTCTTAGCAGATAAATTGATGCAAGAAGCTGTTGGTGAAAATGTTACTGAAAAATTAATTGATGCCAAGAAGAAGGAATGGGACGACTTTAGACGTTCTGTTACTGATTGGGAAATAAAAAGATATATTGAATTATATTAGAATTAAGTGGAGCTATATAGCTCCACTTTAATGTTTTATTAATAGAAAAATTGTTTAGAAAAAAATGATATTTATTCTATCAAAATAAGATAATTTCTAATAACATTCAACAAGTTTGTATAATTATAAAATAAATGTTGACTTAGAAGGTCATTATTAGTATAATAGAAACAAATTTGATATTCCAATAAAGAGACTATAGATATGTATGTAGTTTTTAGAGAGTAAGGGGCTGGTGAAACCTTATAACAAGTCTTATCTAATCTACCTCTTTGGAGAACTGTAATGAGTTCCGTTTGATTGGCGTTATCAATTTTGAGTGAGGTTACCTAATTAGGGTGGTACCGCGGATTTAAGAATTCGTCCCTTTTATGCACAAGCATAGAAGGGATTTTATTTTTAAACACAGATTAATTATAAAAAAGGAAAAGGAGATTATTTAGAATGAGTCGTGTTTACAATTTCTCAGCAGGTCCAGCTGTTTTACCTGTAGAAGTTTTAGAAGAAGCAGCAAAAGATATGTTAGATTATAAGGGATGTGGAATGTCTGTAATGGAGATGAGCCACAGATCTAAAATGTTTGACAATATTATTAAAGAAGCAGAAGCAGATTTAAGAAAGTTAATGAATATTCCTGATAACTATAAGGTATTATTCTTACAAGGTGGTGCATCTCAGCAATTCGCTGCAGTTCCACTAAACTTAATGAAGAATAAAAAAGCAGGTTATATCTTAACTGGTCAATGGGCTAAGAAGGCTTATAGTGAAGCTAAGATTTATGGTACAGCTGTTGAATTAGCATCAAGTGCTGATAAGACATTCTCATACATTCCTAATTGTGATGATTTAGCAATTACTGATGATATGGATTATGTATATATTTGTGAAAACAATACTATTTATGGAACTAAGTTCCCTAAGTTACCTAATACAAAAGGTAAAATTTTAGTTGCTGACCAATCTTCATGTTTCTTAAGTGAACCTGTTGATGTTACTAAGTATGGTGTTATTTTTGCAGGCGTTCAAAAGAATGTAGGTCCAGCTGGTATGGTTGTTGCTATCATTAGAGAAGATTTAATTACTGATGATTGTCTTCCTGGTACTCCAACTATGTTAAAGTATAAGACACAAGCTGATAATGATTCTTTATACAATACTCCTAACTGCTGGTGTATTTATATTTGTGGATTAGTATTCAAGTATTTACTAAAGAATGGTGGACTTGAAGCTATGAAGAAGAGAAATGTTGAAAAAGCTCAATTATTATATGATTATTTAGATAATTCTAAATTATTCAAGGGTACAGTTGAGAAGAATTCTCGTTCATTAATGAATGTTCCATTTATTGTAAATCCTGAAGTTATTACAAATCCTGAAGAGAAGGAAGCTATGGAAGCTAAGTTCGTAGCTGAATCAAAGAAGGCAGGATTAGAAAACTTAAAGGGTCATAGAACTGTTGGTGGTATGCGTGCATCAATTTATAACGCAATGCCAAAGGAAGGCGTTATTGCTTTAATTGATTTTATGAAGAAGTTTGAAAAGGAGAATTTAAAATAATGAAGGCATATTGTTTAAATAAGATTTCTAAAGTTGCTTTAGCAACATTAAAATCTCCAGATAAGACTGTTGAAGATATTAAGGATGCTGATAGTATTTTAGTACGTTCTCAAGCTATGCATGATATGGATTTAGATTCTAATATCTTAGCTGTAGCTAGAGCTGGTGCTGGTGTTAATAATATTCCTCTTGATAAGTATGCAGAAAAGGGTGTTGTTGTTTTCAATACACCTGGTGCAAATGCTAATGCTGTTAAGGAATTAGTATTATGTGGTTTATTATTAGCTAGCCGTGATATTATTGGTGGTAATAAGTGGGTTAACGATAACAAGGCTGATGAAGCAATTGGTAAAACAGCTGAAAAAGCTAAAGCTCAATTTGCTGGTAATGAAATTTTAGGTAAGACTATTGCTGTTGTTGGTTTAGGTGTTATTGGTGTTATGGTTGCTAATGCATGCCAAGCTTTAGGTATGAATGTTAGAGGTTATGACCCATATTTAACAATTAATAATGCTATGAAGCTTAATAAGAATGTTAAGTATTATGAGAAATTAGAAGACATCGTTGCTGGTGCTGATTTTGTTACAATTCACGTACCTCTAATGGATGCAACTAAGGGTATGTTAAACAAGTCTATTTTTGATAAACTTGATAATGCTATTTTATTAAACTTCTCTAGAGATACATTAGTAAATGACGATGATTTAGCTGAAGCTTTAGCTAATGGAAATATTAAGAAATATGTATCTGATTTTGCTAACGCAAAGGTGGTAAATATGCCAAATACAATTGTATTACCTCACTTAGGTGCTTCAACTGAAGAAGCTGAAGATAATTGTGCTTTAATGGCTATTGAAGAATTAAAGGATTTCATCGAAAATGGTAATATTACACATTCAGTAAATTATCCTGATGTAAATGCAGGTGCTAAGAGTGGTCAAAATAGAGTATGTGTAAATCATAAGAATGCTCCTGGTATTATTGCTAATTATTCAAGCGCTATTAGTGCTATGGGTGGTAATATCGTTAACTTAGTAAGCAAGTCAAAGGGTGATTATGCTTATTCAGTATTTGATGTAGATGGTAAAGTTGACGCTAAGAAGATTTCTGGTCTTGAAGGCGTTATAAGGGTAAGAGTGTTATAATATGAAGGTTGGAATGCCCCAATTATATGAATATGACACTATAGAGGACAATTTAATTCTTGCAAAGGAATTAGGTGTTGATTTTATTGAATTAAATTTAAATTTTGGTTATTGTCGTAAAGAAATGGAACAAGGTACTGTAGCCGATTTATTAAAAAAATATGGTATTGAAGCTACACTTCATTTCTATGACGAAGCTGATTTAGGTTCATATGATGAGGTAGTTGAAGCATATTTGGTTTTATTAGAGCGTTATGCAAGACTTGGTGAAGGCTATATAAAACAAATAAATATGCATTTAATTCCAGGACCTGTTGTTACAATATCTGGTGTTAAGAATTATATTTATGAAAAAGAATATGATGAATATATCAAAAGATTAATTAATAATTTTAAACGTGCTGAGGATATTTGTAATACATATAATATTAATATGGTAATTGAAAATACAGATAATATTCCAGAATATACTAAAAGAACATATAGAGATTTATACAAAGCAGGATTTAGATTCTGTTATGATATAGGGCATGATCATTTAAGTTATGATATTGTATGGAATACATTAGAAGAGATTGAATTACCATTTGATGAATTTCATATTCATGACGCTAAAGATAGAAAGAAGTGCCATTTAGCATTAGGTGAAGGTGTACTAGATATATCTAAATTCAAAAAATTAGCTATTAAGAACAACGCATATGTTGTGCTTGAGGTTAAACAAAAGAGCGATTTAATTGTATCAGTTCCACTATTTAAAAAATTATAATTTGTTATTGCAAATAGATATATTCTATGTTAAAATAACTCGCGTAAGACTTTCTATGACTTTTTGTCATGGCGGAAGGAGTGAATTGTAGTATGAAAAATGGAATACATCCAAATTACAAGAAGGTAACAGTTACTTGTACTACATGCGGTAACACTTTTGAGACAGGATCAGTATTAGACGAAATTCGTGTTGATACATGTTCAAACTGTCATCCATTCTTTACAGGTAAGCAAGTATTTACACAAGCTGATGGTAGAGTTGAGAAGTTCAATAAGCGTTACGGCCTAAAGAACAATCAATAATTGTTAATGTTAGCGACTAGAAATAGTCGCTTTATTTTTTTTATTAACTAGATATTTTTGTGTTATAATATATTAGGAGATGATTACATTGGACGTATTTAAGGAATATATTTTACAAAATTGGGCTTTAATTTTGGTTTTAATGGCTTTTGTGATTATGTTAAAAATTACAGTTTTTTTAGATAAGAAAACTATAAAGCATTTATATATTTTAATAGCATTTATTTTTTTACTATCAATTAGTGTGTTTTTTGAGTTTTATTTGTCTGGTAACACTAAGGTTTCAAATTTGATAAAAGTGTTAGTTGCTATAAGGTATAGTGCAACTCCTTTTATTATTTCTTTAATTTTATTTGCTTTAGTTAAAGATAAGCTTTGGTATATTATGGTTCCTGCAATTCTTTTGGCTATTATAAATTTTATTTCAATATTTACAGGAATAGTATTTAGTATTGATGAAAATGGTAATTTAGTTAGAGGAGTACTTGGTTATTTTCCATACATTGTAGTGGGATTCTATTGTTTTATTCTTATTTATGCATTGATAAGGCATAGTAATAAGCAAATAATAGAAATAGTACCAATAGTTTTCCTTGCGTTTTCTTTTTTAACAGGGTTAATATTCCCATTAATTTTTGGCAGAGATTACTCTAAGATTTTTTGTACAACTATAGGTATTGCTGTATTTGTTTATTATGTATTTTTAATATTAGAATTAACTAAAAAGGATGCACTTACAGGACTTCTTAATAGACAAGCTTATTATAGTTCAATAAATAATAGTGCTAAAGATATTACTGCAATTATATCTATCGATATGAATGGATTGAAAAAAATAAATGACACATTGGGCCATTCAGCAGGTGATGAAGCAATAATTACAGTATCTTCTTGTTTCTTTAAAGTGTTGAGATTTAAATATTCTGCTTATAGAGTCGGTGGAGACGAATTTGTTATTATTTGCAAAAAAACATCTGAAGGAGAATTATTAGATTTAATAGCAAACATAAGGAAAAAGATATCTGAGACAAAATACACTATTTCGATTGGCTATAGTCATTCTATAGAACAAAATAAAGATATTGAAAAAATGGTAAAAGAATCTGATGAAATGATGTATAAGGATAAGACTTTATTCTACTCAAAAAATAGTAGATAATAAAAGCTTATGCATTATAAAAATAATGTAAATATTATTTATATTATTAAGGAGGAAATATGAAAAAATTATTATTATCGTCTTTATTATTACCAGTATCTTTTATCGCTTTAAGCGGATGTAGTAATAATTCAGCAAATGAATCTAATAAGTATAATACTGAAGCAATACACCAGGTATCATTATTACAAGGGTTAATGCTTGGGGATTATTATGGAAGCGTAACTGTTAAAGAATTAAAGAGTATGGGAAATACTGGTATTGGTACATTTAATAGCTTAAATGGTGAATTAATATTAATTGATGGAATTTGT
>JAFXXC010000052.1 GCA_017542485.1 Acholeplasmatales bacterium | reverse complement strand
AATTACCAAAAATTATTAAATAATTAAATCAATAACAAAAAAAATTAATAAAAATTAAGCAATAAATCTGAGAAAAATTAATTTAATTTAATTAATTCCGATGAAGTTAGCAGGACTCATTGCTCTTCTTTTACTCTCCGCTATCTATTGCAAATCCAAGGAAGAATGGAAATCAAGATCAATTTACCAACTTTTAACAGATCGTTTCGCTCGTTCCTCTGATACTGGTCACTGCAATTACAGCCAATATTGTGGTGGTAACTATAGAGGTCTTATCAACAAATTAGACTATATTAAAGGTATGGGATTTGATGCCATCTGGATTTCTCCAATCATTGAAAATACTGAAGGATCATATCACGGATACCATTTCACTAATTTATACAACTTAAACTACCACTTCGGATCTGAAGACGACTTCAAAGAATTAGTCAAAACTTGCCATTCCAAAGATATCTGGGTTATGGTAGATGTTGTTGCTAACCATGCTGGTCCAGTTGGAACTGATTTCGGAAGAATCAACCCATTTAATAGAGCTGAACATTATCATGATTGGTGTGAAATTAATAACTGGCGCAATCAATGGGAAGTCGAAAATTGTCGTTTATGTGGTTTACCAGATTTAAAGCAAGAGAATGATTGGGTCACTCAGAAATTATTAGAATGGATCCATGACTTGGTCCAAAAATATAATTTGGATGGTATCAGAATAGATACAATTATGGAAGTACCTAAATGGTTCTGGGATAAATTCAGAGCTTCTGCTGGTGTATTCCAAATTGGTGAAGCTTTCGATGGAAATCCAGGATATGTTGCTGATTATCAAAACCATTTAGATTCTGTCTTCAACTATCCATTATATTATACAATTAAATCATCTTTCTGCGGTTCATTCAGAAATTTAGAAGGTTATCTCTTTAATACTAGATCAGTATTCCCAGCTCCAGAATATATGGCTACTTTTGTAGAAAATCACGATAATCCAAGATGGCTTCATGATTGTGGTGATAGAGCTAAATTCACCAATGCTGTTATTTTCTCTCTTGTATGGGAAGGTATTCCAGTATTCTATTACGCTGGAGAACAATATTATGCTGGTGGTGCTGATCCAAATAACAGAGAACCTTTATGGGATAATTATAATACCAAATCCACATTATATCAACTTCTAGGAAAGGCCAATGCTTTGAGAAAAAAAGTCCAAATTTGGAATTATGGTATAACACAAAGATATGCTAATGATAATTTCTATGCTTTTACTAGAGGAAATGTATTAGCTTGCTTCACTAATGTTCAATCTTCTCAATATTCAATTACTTATCATGATTTCAAAGATGGTGATAAATTGTGCAATGCACTTTACGATGGAGATTGTGTTACTGTTAGTGGAGGAGCTATTAATATCAACATGGGTGACTATCCAAAGCTTTATGTGAAACAATAAGCGCGTTTGATATCGAGTTATATATAAGTTTTATATAAATTTAAATTAGATAAAGGATAATTTTATTAAATAAAAATTTGCTTAATATTAAAGAAAAATTTGTTTGAATTCTTAATTTTAAAATATTTTTTTTTAATATAATTAATTTATTAATTATTTTTATTTTTAATTATTTTAATAAATCGAAAATATATT